>JAUIEG010000794.1 GCA_030428745.1 Alphaproteobacteria bacterium | reverse complement strand
AACTTGTCCTCGGACTTTTTGTCGTCCGGGTTGCGGTCAGGATGGTATTTTTTGGCGAGCTGACGGAAGGCGGAGCGGATTTCCGCATCCGTCGCTTTCGGGGAGAGCCCGAGCACTATGTAAGGGTTCCGCGCCACTGCCGGTTAAATCCTTGTTAATCCTAGCTCTATGGGCGGAGTCCGCCCTTCCGCATAGAGATAGGTGATTTTCCCCCGAAATGAAGAGTTTAGCGTTAATTTTGGCAAGGGATTTGTCGCCACCGCGGCCGCCGGACGTCCATTTCCTGCAAAACAGCGCATGCAGCAGCGGGGCGACGCCGCCCCTTTCTCAGCGCCGGCGGTTTGCGCTATGCCGGACGCCGACAGATCAGCAAGGGGTCCTCCGTGAAAAGACAGGTTTTTCTGGCGCTCACCGGCGCAGCATTTCTCTCCGGTTGTGACGGCGGCAAGGAAACCGCCGCCGCGCCTTCGCCCTCCGATGAGGTCACCGCCATCGCCGACGCGTATATGGAGGCGATCAAGGAAGTCGCTCCCTTCATTGTTCTTTACTCCGGCCTCGGCGCCGACATCGAAATACCAAATGACGCCTTCGATGACATCTCCCCGGCGGCCTATGCGGCGTTCGAGGAAACCGAAGACGCCCTGCTTGGACGCCTTGAAAAAATCGATCCCGCAGCGCTCGACGACCGCGCCGACTGGGTCGTCTACGAGACCGTCAAGGAATACATGATTTCGAGCAGCGGCGTGCGCGTGTGCCGCCAGGAATGGCAGAGCCTCAACCACATGTTCGGCTGGCAGAATGGGTTGCCGGTGCTTGCGTCCATGCAGCCGGTGGAAACTGAAGCAGAGCGCAACGACGCGCTCGCCCGCTGGGAAAAACTTCCCGCTTATATCGCGCAGGACAAAGCCAATCTCGAAAAAGGCCTCGCCGAAGGCTACTCCGTACCGAAGCGCGTGGCCGCACGCGTCGTCGCGCAACTCGACTCGCTGCTTGCGACGCCGGCGGAAGATTCGCCGTTTATCGCCTTCGCCGCCCAGGGCGATGACGAATTCAAGGCGGCGGCGACGGCGCTTGTCGCCGAAAAGATCAATCCGGCGATTGATGATTACCGGGCGTTTTTGAACGATGCCTATATTCCCGCGGCGCGCGACGACCTCGCCATCACCGCCAACCCCGACGGCGCCGCATGTTACGAAGCGCTCCTGCGTGTTCATCACGGCGCGCCCATCGGTTCGAAGAAGACCTTTGAGCGCGGACAGGAAGCCGTCGCGGCGAACACGCAAGCGGTGATTGAGCGCGGCAAAGAGCTTTTCGGCGTTGAGGACTTCGCTGAGATTCTCGAGCGTACGAAGACCGCACCGGGCAACCGCTTTGAAAGCGAACAGGACGTTATCGATTACACCCGCGCGCTTGTGCCGGTGACGAAGGAAAAGTCGGCGCCGTTCTTTTCGAAACTGCCCGGACAGGAAATGATCGTCGAACCCTATCCGGATTACCTCAAAGGCACCGGACAATCCTCGCGTTACGAAACGACACCGCCGTCGGAAGGGCCCGCCACTTATCGCATCAACACCGACGAATGGGCGACGCAGACCAAAGGCGAAGCGCAAATCGTCGCCGTCCATGAAGGCTGGCCCGGCCATCACCTGCAAATTGCAACCGCCTACGCCGTCGAGGGATTGCAT
>JAUIEG010000793.1 GCA_030428745.1 Alphaproteobacteria bacterium | reverse complement strand
GCTCGCCAGTCTTCGGCAATCCACCTATGTGGAGATTACGGAAATTGTTTACAGCGACGCTGAAGGCGAAGATCTTCTGCGCTCGGGCAAGGTGAATTTCCTCATCGTAATTCCGGAAAATTTTGAAACAGAGTTCGTGCGTGGGGAGCGGCCGCAACTCCTGATCGCCGCCGATGCGTCAGACCCGGTGGCGGCGTCGGGGGTCGTCGGCGCCATAAACGAAATCGCGCGCCGCGCCTTTGCGCCAGAGCTTGACCGGCTGCCAAGGAACTTGCGCAGCGGCGCGCCGCCTTATGAGATCGTCATACACCGACAGTATAATCCGGAAGGCGTGACCGCCTTTAATATCGTCCCCGGGCTGCTCGGTGTGATTTTGACCATGACGATGACCATGATCACGTCCATTGCGCTCACCCGGGAGCGTGAACGGGGCACCTATGAGGCGCTTTTGTCGACGCCGGTGCGCCCGCTTGAAATCATGGTCGGCAAGACAACGCCCTATATTATCGTCGGCGCCATCCAGACAACGATCATCCTTCTCGCCGCGCGGTATGTTTTCCACATTCCGTTTATGGGCGATGTGCTTGCCTTCCTTCTGGTCGTTTCCATCTTCATCCTGACCAATTTGATGCTTGGCTATCTTATCTCAACGGTTGCGAAAACGCAGATGCAGGCGATGCAAATGACATTCTTTGTCTTCCTGCCGTCGATCCTTCTGTCGGGATTCATGTTTCCGTTTCGCGCGATGCCGGGCTGGGCGCGCGCGCTCGGTGAAGGCATTCCCAACACACATTTCCTGCGTATGGTCCGTGAGATTATGCTGAAAGGAGCGGGGATGGGAGACATAGCCAGCGACCTCGGGCCGCTGCTGCTGATCCTGTTGGTGCTTGCGGGAGTTGCGCTTTTGCGTTTCCAGCGAACGCTCGATTAGTCTTGTTTTTCAAGCCACTCTTCGAGCCAGTGGATGTGATAGTCGCCTTTCTGGAAGGCGGGGTCGTCAACGAGATCCATGAACAGCGGCACCGTCGTTTCGACGCCGACAAACACCATCTCTGAAAGCGCGCGTTTGAGGCGCGCAATGCAATGGGCGCGGTCGTCGCCATAGACGATCAGCTTGCCGATCATGGAGTCGTAATAGGGCGGAATTTTATAGCCCGTATAAACGGCTGAATCGAAACGCACGCCAGGACCGCCCGCAGGGTGAAACTGTTTGATCTCGCCCGGAGACGGACGGAAAGTTCTAGGATTTTCCGCATTGACCCGGCATTCGATGGCGTGGCCTCGGAAGACCACATCTTCCTGCCTCATGCTCAGTTTGTTCCCGGCGGCGACGAGGATTTGTTCGCGCACGAGGTCCGTGCGGGTCACCTGTTCGGTGATCGGGTGCTCCACCTGCAGGCGGGTGTTCATTTCGATGAAATAGAACTCACCGTTCTCGTAGAGGAATTCGATCGTGCCGGCGCCGAGATAACCGATCTTTTCGATCGCCTTCCTGACGGTCTCGCCAATCTTTGCGCGTTCTTTATCATCCAGGGCCGGCGACAGCGCCTCTTCCAGAACTTTCTGATTGCGCCGCTGCAGCGAACAGTCGCGTTCGCCAAGCTGAACCACATTGCCATGTTTGTCGGCGATAATCTGCAACTCGATATGACGGGGCAGCTCAAGATATTTTTCGAGATAAACGGCGTCG
>JAUIEG010000079.1 GCA_030428745.1 Alphaproteobacteria bacterium | reverse complement strand
CAGCGCATCGTCCTCGCCCATGAAATCGCCCATGTGGCGCGCGGCGATATGGCGGCGACGCTCGTCGCGCTGGCCTTGCAGGCGGTCCAGTGGCCGAACCCGCTGGCGCATTTTTTCTTTTCCGCATTCCGCACCGATCAAGAGGCCGCCTGCGACGCCTTTGTGCTCGCTCGCTGCGGGGGCGCGGAAGGCAATTACGCCGCCGCTATTTTGAAATCCGTCCGCCGCCAGATGAACGCTCCCGCCTATGGCCTCACCCTCGCCCACCCCGTCAAGGAGAGAATAATGTTGCTTAAGTCCCGTAAGAAAAGCCGCGTCCGTCTTGCCGCCGGCGCCGCGGCCGCCGCAATTTTCACCGCCGTCAGCCTCGCCGCAACCGCCTCCTATGGTTTCGCCGACGAAAAAGACGTTGAGATGAAAAAGTTCGTCAAGATCGGTCACGGTCATGAAAAGCAGCGAACCTCCATGAGCGTCATTACCGTAGACAAAGGCGAGAAGATGGAAATCGCCGGCGTTGAAAATCCGGCCAAGCTTGTCGTGAAAGAAGAAAACGGTGAGCGCACCATTCAAATTTACGACCGTAAAAACAAACTGATTTCCGAAGACGTATATGGGCTGGACGATGAAATGCCATTCGATACGGTCAGTATTACTGGGAAAAATGGCGAAGAAAAAGTTATCTCGATAATTGGCCCCGAGGAACCGCATGACGCAATGTTTTTCGCCAAGGAAGGCGACTGGGATATGGAGTTTGTGTCATCGCCCAATGCGCCTCTTCCTCCCGACGTGCTGCATGAAATCAGCAAGGTCATGACGCTTGGCGCTGACGTCCATGGCGAGCACGACTTTACCATGGCGAACTGCGAAGTTGTCCCGGACAATGGCCCTGCCGTCACGGCGTGGAAGAGCACGGACGGCGACGAAACCATTGCGGGCGAAATCATCTGCATTGGCGACGCTGAAAACGCAGACCCGAAAGAACGCGCCGAGCATCTCCGCAAAGCGATCGCGCAACTGGAAGATAACGCCAAACGCGAGGCTGAACGCCGGAACGCCTTGATCGCGCGGCTGAAAGAACAGTTGAAAGAGGCGGAAAAACAGAAATAGGCGCACATAGCGCAACCAGAAAAGGGCCCCCCTGTGGGCCCTTTTTTTTTATTGTGCGGCGCGTTCGCCAGCCCCCTTCCCTGAGGCCCCGGAACTCGTCTAGGCTTTCCCGCAAAACTCGACGGGAGGACAGGCAATGGCCGCAGCAACCGTGGAGAGCGTTCCGCCCGGCGGCGCCCATGAAACCGATGTCATCATCATCGGCGCAGGACCCTGCGGCCTCTTTGCCGTGTTCGAACTCGGTCTCCTCGGCGCCAAGTCCCACCTCGTCGATATCCTCGACAAGCCCGGCGGTCAGGCGGCGGAGCTTTATCCCGAAAAGCCTATCCTCGACATTCCCGCAATCAAGTCGATCACCGGCGAGCAACTGACGAAGCAATTGCTCGAACAGATCGACCCGTTCGGCGCCAAATTTCACATGAATGAAATGGCGGTTTCACTGGATAAAACGCCGGACGGCAAATGGACGATCGCCACCGACCTCGGCACGACAATCACTGCGCCTGTGATTGTCATCGCCGCGGGCGGCGGTTCTTTTCAACCGAAAAAGCCGCCTATCCCCGGCGTCGATGACTTCGAAGGAAAGTCGGTCTTTTTCGCCGTGCGCGAGCGCGACACCTTTAAAGGCAAGAACATCGTCATCGCCGGCGGCGGGGACTCGGCCCTCGACTGGACCTTGAATCTCCAGCCCATCGCGAAGAGCGTAACCCTCATTCATCGCCGGCCGGATTTTCGCGCCGCGCCGGACAGCGTCGAGAAAATGCACGCCCTCGCCAATGAAGAGAAAATCGACTTTCAGGTGGCGCAGATAAAAGGCCTCAAAGGCATAAACGGCCAGATCAGCGCCGTTTCCGTCGAGAACGAAAAAGACGGGCCTTTTGATATTCCTTGCGACACCCTTCTCGCCTTTTACGGGCTCACCATGAAGCTGGGGCCGATCGCCGAATTCGGCCTTAACCTCACGGAAAACCGCATTGAGGTAGATACGGAGAAATTCGAGACCTCCGTGCCGGGCATTTTCTGCATTGGCGATATGGCCTGGTACCCGGGCAAGCTGAAGCTGATCCTGTCCGGCTTTCATGAGGCGGCGCTCATGTCCCATGGGGCCTTCCACTATGTCTTTCCGGACCGAAAGCTGAAATTTCAGCACACCACATCTGCGAAAGATTTGCAGGCGCAAGTTGGCGGTTGAAAAGCCCTTCGCGCCTGCAGAATGACCTTTGTCCGTACTCGTGCTAAATGCTCGCCCAGGGGGCGCGCCAAGCGCCCGAACAGACAGTCGAACATAACGGCTGCGCCGTCCCTGGAGGAAACGTCCTCGCGAGGAAACGCCACCGGACGGCGCTGGCGCCGGCAAGCTCCGCTACAGGCGGCGCAGCCGGCGCCGCCTTCGGGTAACACAAATTACATAAACGCCTGGATGCCGGTCATGGCGCGCCCGAGAATGAGGGCGTGAATGTCATGCGTGCCCTCATAGGTGTTGACCGTTTCGAGATTCACCGCGTGCCGCAGGACGTGATACTCGTCTGAGATGCCGTTGCCGCCATGGACATCGCGGGCGACGCGCGCGATGTCGAGCGCCTTGCCGCAATTGTTGCGCTTCATCAAAGAAATCGCTTCGGGAACATAGGCGCCGCTGTCGAGCAAGCGTCCCAGCGCCAGCGCGCCCTGAAGGCCGAGCGCAATTTCGGTCTGCATGTCGGCGAGTTTCTTTTGCACCAATTGCGTTCCCGCGATGGGCTTGCCGAAGACGACGCGCTCCATGGCGTAATCGCGCGCCGCCATCCAGCAATATTCGGCCGCGCCCATAGCGCCCCATGAAATGCCGTAACGCGCCTTGTTGAGACAGGAGAACGGCCCGCGCAAACCTTTCACATTCGGCAGCAGCGCGTCTTCGGGCACAACCGCATCGTCAAGCGCGATTTCGCCCGTCACGGAAGCGCGCAAGCTGAGCTTGCCTTCGATTTTCGGTGTTTCAAACCCTTTCGTCCCGCGCTCAACAACGAAGCCGCGAATCTCCCCGTCCAGCTTCGCCCACACCACTGCAAGATCGGCGATGGGCGAATTGGTGATCCACATTTTCGAGCCATTGAGCTTGTAGCCGCCGGAAACCTTTTCCGCTTTCGTGCGCATGGCGCCGGGATCGGAGCCGCCGTCGCTCTCTGTCAGACCGAAACAGCCGACCCATTCGCCGCTCGCAAGTTTCGGCAGATACTTTTTCTTCTGGTCTTCCGTACCAAAACTTTCAATCGGATACATAACCAGGGACGACTGCACCGACATTGCTGACCGATAGCCGCTGTCGACGCGCTCCACTTCGCGGGCGATGAGGCCATAGGCGACATGGCTCGCGCCGCCGCCGCCATATTCTTCCGCCACTGTGGCGCCGAGCAATCCTTGCTGGCCAAGCTCACTCATGATCTCACGATCAAAGCGCTCCTCGCGGTTCGCCATCAGAACGCGCGGCATCAGCTTGTCCTGTGCATAGCCCCGAGCGGCGTCGCGGATCATCCGCTCCTCATCCGAAAGCTGCGTTTCTAGTGAAAGCGGGTCCTGCCAGTCGAAGGTCTGTTTCGTCATTTGTGTTGGTCGGCCGGTTGGGCCGTCTCCTGAACATTGCGGTGAATTGGCCCCGTATGTAGCTTTCCGCACGGCGCCCGGCAATGCGCCCAGACCCCTATTTTTCGCGGCAAAACGTACTGGCCAGCCTTGGCGGTTTATGGGAGGGTCGCCCTCAATCTGAAACTATTTCGCCATAAAACCGGGGAAAAGAGGGGCATCATGTCATTTTCATCCATTGCGCGCCGCAGCGCGGGCGCCGGCGTCATCTTATTGCTGTCTGCAGCCTGTTCGGAGAAATCTGTAGAACCGGCTGAACCGGCCGCGGCACAGGAAGCCTACGCCGTGATCATCGCCGGAACGCCGGTCGGCTATTTGAATGTCGAGCGCACTGGGAATGACTACGCCATCGACTATGACTTCAAGAACAATGGACGCGGACCCGGCTTCAAGGAATCGCTGACGCTCGACAATGCGGGTGTCCCGGTGTCCTGGTCCATCGCCGGCAAGACATCCTTCGGCAACGAGGTTGAGGAAACCTTCGCGCTGAACAGCGGGAAAGCAGCCTGGTCGGACGCTACGGGGAACGGCCAAGCAGAGGTTTCGGAGCCAACCCTTTATATCAACCAGTTCGGCAGCCCATACGCCGCATTCATTCAGGCGAACGCCCTGCTGCAAGATGACGACCACGCCATGCCGGCCCTGCCCTCTGGTGAACTTCGCCTGACGGAAATGGAGACGCTGACCGTCACCGGCGAGGATGGCGACAAAAAAATCACCACCTATGCGCTTTCCGGCGCCGATCTCGATCCGGACTATTTCATTCTCGACGACGAGAACAAACTCTTCGCTTACATTACGCCGCGCTTCATCACCATTCGCAAAGGCTACGAAGCGGAAGAAGAACGGCTCAGAAATCTCGCCGCCGATTACGGCGCAGCGCGCTATGAAGACATTCAATCGCGTTACGCTCACCAATACGACCAACCGGTGCGCATAAAGAATGTGCGCGTCTTCCAACCAGAAACGCTCGACATGTCGGAGCCTGTTTCAGTGTTAGTTGAAGGCGACAAGATCGCCGCCATTGAAGCCGTCGATGCAACCGGAGGCAACGAAGTGGTGATCGACGGCGCGGGTGGTTCGCTCATTCCGGGCCTTTACGACATGCATGGTCATATGGGCGACGACGATGCGCTGATCAACGTGCTCGCCGGCATCACTTCGGTGCGCGATATGGGCAATGAAATCGACGTATTGGAACCGCTGCGCGAGAAAATCGAAAGCGGCGTTCTGGCAGGACCGCGCATCTCCATGAGCGGCTTCATCGAAGGCGAGAGCGAGACCAACAACTCAACCGGGGAACTCGCGACAAACGAAGAAGAAGCCGTTGGCCTCGTTCGTATGTACGCAGACCGCGGCGGCTATCACCAGATCAAGATCTACAGCTCGGTCAAAGGCGAATGGGTGCCGGCCATGGCCGCCGAAGCCCATGCCCATGGGATGCGCGTCGCCGGTCACATCCCGGCTTTTTCCACCCCTGATGAAATGATTGAAGCCGGTTATGACGAAATCACGCATATCAATCAGGTGATGTTGAGCTGGGTGCTGGGCCCGGAAGATGACACGCGCACCCTCGCGCGGATTACGGGGATGGCGAAATTCGCTGACCTCGATCTTCAAAGCGAAAAGGTTCAGCGCACGATCAACCTCATGGTCGACAACAACATCGTCGTCGATCCAACCACCGTGATCCATGAATTCGGCCTGCTCGCGCGTAATGGCGAAACGCGCCTCGGCGTGGCCGATTATGTGGACCACATGCCGGTGGCTGTGCAGCGGGGATCGAAAGTCGCGCTTCTCAACGTCGCCGACGACGCCGACGACGCCGCCTATCGCGCGGCTTTCGACACCATCATCGATACGCTGACCATGATGCACGAACGCGGGATTTTTCTTGTCCCCGGCACCGATCTCGGCGGCGCATTCGAATTGCACCGCGAGGTTGAACTGTTCCAGCGCTTTGGGTTCACACCGGCGCAAGCGCTGAAACGCGCCACCTATGACATGGCCAACTATATGGGTTTCGGCGATAGCCGCGGCGCGATTGAGACGGGAAAGCTCGCCGACTTCTTCCTGGTTCCGGGTGACCCGACCGAAGATTTGAAGGCGATCAAGTCAATCGCCCTCGTTTCCCGCGGTGGGACAATCTATTTCCCGAGCGAGATTTATCCAGAATTTGGGATCACGCCGTTCACGGATATTCCCACCGTGAGCGGGGAGTAAAGCAGCGGGGTTAAATCAGAGCCAGACTCTTTTCATCTTCTTGACCATCAAAAAAGGCGTCAAGGACCCGCCTAAATAGCGGGTCTTCGGGCAAGGCCTGATGAAACAGCGTCATGGAAGAATGGAGTTTAAGGTCGTCCGGCGATCCGAAAATTTCATGGGCGCTCTTCCGCGCGCCCCTGTCGTCACCGGCGTGAAGCAAAACAGCCTTTGTTGCTTCACGCAATCGCGCGCCCAACACCGTATGCTTCAGATAAGCTTTGGCGTCCTCCAGCGAGGCGAGCGCATATTTCTGCGCCATGGCGCTGCGGCCAAGTCCCGCAAGCTGAGGAAACACAAACCACATCCAGTGGCTTTGCTTGCGCCCCGCTTGCAACTCGGACAAGACGCGTTCGAAAACTGGGTCCTGCGCCTCGACGAAATGCGCGAAAGGATCGGTTTTCAGTTCAGCCATGCAAAGGCCTGCCTGATATAGCCCTCACCGTTTGACCGTATCCATTCGCCATGAGCCATGATCACCCGCTCCGGCTTCCAGGCGAGAATTTTTTCCTTCGCCGCCCGCGCTTTCTCCTTGTTGAACGTCAGCCGCCATTCCAGCGGCGCATAACCATAGCCTTCGACGATCTTCCAGATGCGCGCAATGGGACGCTGCCACCAGGACCAGTGCGCTTTTAAAAAGTCATTCGAAAAATTCTCAGAGAGATCGGCGAAGATCGCCGTGCTGCTTTCTTCATGGAAGAAGACAACCTCATCCATGAAAAAAGAGCCGTCAAAACGGACCTGATCGAGCTGGCCCTCCCACGCTGCGGGCAACTCGTCATCAAGCGGCGGTTCAAAAGCGAGATCCTTTCGCTTCTTTATCGTGGACGCCGGGGCCCAAAGCTTTGCCTCAGGGTAAGCTGCTTTCCATTCAGACAAAAAGAGGTGATGGATTTTGTTCGGACTGACAAGATGCGCCGGACGCCCGAGCGCCTCAACATCGGCGCGCAATTCCGGGGTCAGTTTGATCGGCGACCACACCCATAAGTCGCCGCCAGGCAAACAGACAATGACCGAGCGCGTCGGATACGGAATCCCATAGAAACTGACAATACCGCCTTCCGCGAGCCAGATGTTCTCACCGACACGTTCCAGTGATGTGGCGACAGGCATAGAACCGCGCCCGACTAAATCAGCTCCACCGCCATGCTCGTTGCTTCGCCGCCGCCGATGCAGAGCGAGGCGACGCCTTTTTTGCCGCCAGTCTGTTGCAAGGCGCTGATCAGCGTCACCAGAATGCGCGCGCCCGAGGCGCCGATGGGGTGGCCGAGCGCGATGGCGCCGCCATGGATATTGACCTTTTCGGCCGGCAGTTTGAGTTCGCGCATAGCGGCGAGCGGCACCACGGAAAAGGCTTCGTTGATTTCATAGAGATCGACGTCACTCGCGGACCAGCCGGCTTTCTCGAGCACCTTCTGGATCGAGGTGACAGGCGCGGTCGTGAACCATTCCGGCTCCTGCGCATGGTTCGTCTGGGCGACGATCCGCGCAATCGGCTTGGCGCCTTTCTGATCGGCCACGGACTGGCGCATGAGCACCATCGCCGCGGCGCCGTCGGAGATTGCGGACGCATTGCCCGCCGTCACTGTGCCGTCTTTTTCGAAAGCGGCCCTAAGGTTCGGAATTTTCGCTGCGTCCACAAGGCCGGGTTTCTCGTCGTCGGAGACTGTCACGCTGCCTTTGCGGCCCGCCACTTCAACGGAGACAATCTCGTCCTTGAATTTGCCGGTTTTGATGGCGTCCTGTGCGCGGGACACAGAACGCATGGAATATTCATCCTGCTCTTCGCGGGAGAACTGCCACTCGCGGGCGCATTTCTCCGCAAAAATGCCCATAGCGGCGTGATTATTGTAGGGATCTTCAAGACCGTCATAGGACATATGGTCGAAGACCTGACCATTGCCGAATTTGATGCCGGTGCGGCCAGAGGGAAGCAGATGCGGCGCGCCGGTCATTGACTCCATGCCGCCCGCCACAATGACGGAGGCTGAACCGGCGGCAATAGAATCATGCGCCATCATGACCGTCCGCATGCCGGAGCCGCAGACCTTGTTGACGGTGACGCAGCCTGCCGATTTCGGAAGCCCTGCGCCGAGCGCCGCCTGACGCGCCGGCGCCTGACCGAGACCCGCCGGAAGAACGCAGCCCATGAGCGCTTCATCCACATCGTCAGGCTTTACGCCGCCCCGCTCCAGCGCCGTCTTGATGGCGGTCGAGCCGAGCTCCGTCGCCTTGACGGTCGCAAAGGCGCCAAGGAAATTACCGATAGGCGTGCGCGCCATGCCGGCGATGACGATGGGATCTGAAGCTGTCATGGGGTGTCTCCTTTTGGACGGATATATAGGCCCCGCGCTGGCAACCCGCCACCCTTATCCTCACGACGTGACCATGCGCGTTCGCGCCTTTTTAGCGCGGCCTTGCGGTCGCTTTTAGTTATGCAGCCTTGCGGCCACTCTTTAGTTATGCGGCCTTACGGCCGCGGGCGATGATCTCAAGCGCCATCTTGTCGGCGATGGCGCCGGTGGGGGCGTTTTCCGCTTCAGCGCGGTTGAAAATATCGGTGAGCATGACGCCAATATTGTCGATCCGCTTGTTCATCTCCGGTGTTGTCCAGTTCCCGAGAATTTCGAGCCCGACGGAGATCACCCCTGCCCCATTGATCACATAGTCCGGGCAATAAAGAACACCCTTGTCTTTCAACGCCTGGTCCATATCCGGCGTTTTAAGCTGGTTGTTTGCGGCGCCGGCGATGATCTTGGCTTTAAGGCGCGGCAGCGTTTCAGCGTTAATGGCGCCGCCAAGCGCACAAGGCGCGAAAATATCGACATCGACCGCAACCGCGTCTTCCGGCGTCGCGGTTTCCGCGCCAAAGCGCGTCACCGCTTCTGTTACGGCGGCTTGATTGACATCGGCCACGACAAGCTTGCCGCCTTCTTCGTGGATAAGTCTCGCAAGCCCCATTCCGACAGCGCCGACGCCGAGGATCGAAACGGTCATCCCATTCAGACTGTCCTTGCC
>JAUIEG010000078.1 GCA_030428745.1 Alphaproteobacteria bacterium | reverse complement strand
CCCGCAAGTTCAGCCGCCTCGGACGGGTTTTTTCCCGTCGCGCGGCGCAGCATCGCGCCCGCGACCAGCACTGGTGAAAACATTTTCATCGCCGCGCCAGTGAGAAAAACAGCGATGAGGAGCGCCAGCCCACCCGCAAGGATGATTCCGGCGCCGCCGGAATCGCGGGCGCTGATCACAACAAAGACAATGGCGGCGATCGCGGTGAAAACGCCCGCCCAGAGGAGCCAGAACGCAGCGGCGTTGACCAGGCCGCCATCGCTCTTGCCTTGCTTTATTTTGCCGCCATCGCCGGATTTTGCGGCGGCGGCGTCCATCAGCGCGATGATCTCCTCGCGCGTATGGGGGCGGGGACCGTCCGGCGTTGCGCCGTTCTGATCGAGGAGTTCTTCCCGCATGGTTTTGACATTGTCTGCGCCGGACACGTGCGAGGCTCTCCAATTAGGTGATTCGAACAGATGACTATGGCCCGCTTCGCCGAGCCCCGCCACCATATGCAGGGCTAGATTTTCCCCGTCTTTGTGGGCTTTTCCGTCATTTAAGCATTTATGACAGGGGATCGCCGCCTTAAGCTTGCGCAAGGACCGCAGCGCAACATTGACGGAGGCTCGCGCGGTCCCCACGTCCCCGGCTGAAACTCTGTGAAAGCACGCTCATGGCGAAAAAAATCGGACTGGTCCTTGGTTCCGGCGCGGCGCGCGGCTGGGCCCATATCGGGGTTTTAAAGGCGCTGAAGGAAATCGGCGTCGAGCCTTACGCCATCGCCGGCTGTTCGGTCGGCGCCCTCGTCGGCGGGGCTCATCTCATCGGCGCGCTTACAGAATTCGAACGCTGGGCGCGCACCCTGAAACCGGTCTCGGCGCTGCAAAGCTTCAGCCTCAAGGTCCACCGCGGCGGCTTCATCGATACGGCGCCCGCCTTCGAAGCCTTCCGCAACTTCGACAAAAACATCGAAGATTTGCCGGTGAAATACGGCGCCGTCGCCACGGACCTTTCAACCGGCGAAGAAGTGGTCATCACGTCAGGATCGGTGATCGACGCAGCCCGCGCCTCAAGCGCGATCCCCGTGGTGTTTCACGCCGTCCATACGCGCGGGAAATGGCTGGTCGACGGCGCGCTCGCCAATCCGGCGCCAGTGTCGCTGGCGCGTCAGTTGGGCGCCGATCTGGTGATTTCCGTTGATCTGAACGCCGTGCCGCGGGTCCTCGACCGCTTCGATGCGCCTAACGAGCGCCTGCCAGTCCCCGTCGACAAACCGGCGCCGCCCCCGGCCACCATGACCGGCGCCGTCGCCAGGCTGATCGATGACACGGTCGCCGCCATCGACCGCCAGGTCGCCATGGCCAAGGCGCGCGCCGGCGCCAAGCCGCATCTTTTCGAGACCGCCTACGCCGCCGCTGATATTTTTCAGATGCAACTCGCCCGCGCCCGCGCGGTCGCCGAGGCTCCCGACATTTGGGTAAAGCCGGACATGCGGGACGCCATGCCCACCGCCTTTGACCGCGCCGATGAATTTATTGAAGAAGGCTATCGCGCCCTGATGGAACAACGCCATGAAATCGAACGTTTGCTGGTTGAATGACGACAGCTTCTTTTAACGCATTAGTGATCGGCGCCTCTGGCGGAATCGGGTCGGCGGTCGCCGCTGCGCTGGAGAACAATCCGAAATACGCAAGCACCATCACCTTGTCGCGCAGCCGCAATCGTCTCGACCTAACCGACGAAGACAGCGTTGCTGAGGCCGCACACAACATCGCCCCGGGCGACGGGTTCGATCTCATTTTCAATGCCGTCGGTATTTTGGAATCCAACGGCTCGGCCCCCGAAAAAGCGTTCAAGGAAATTGACGGCGACACGATGGCGCGTGCTTTCGCCGTTAACGCCGTCGGCGCTGCGCACGCTTTCAAGTATTTCCTTCCGATGATGAAGCGGGACAGTCGAGCCGTTTTCGCGACCTTATCGGCCCGGGTGGGGTCCATCGGGGACAACGGGCTCGGCGGCTGGATGAGTTACCGCGCCTCCAAGGCCGCCCTCAATCAGATCGTCAGATGCGCTGCGATTGAGGAGAAACGACGCAATAAAGAGAGCGTCGTTGTGGCGCTTCATCCCGGCACCATCGAAACGCCGCTGACGGAAAAATTCGCCAAAGGCCGTTACACGGCAAGCCCGGATGAGTGTGCGAAAAACCTCCTTGGCGTCTTGAGCCGCCTTTCCCCGGACCAGTCCGGCGGCTTCTTCGACTATGCCGGGGAGACCGTTCCCTGGTGACTGGTAAGCGCCTCATCCTCATCATGGGCGACCAGCTTTCGCGTAATGTTTCCGCACTTAAAGGCGCACGCAAGACAAAAGACGTCATTCTCATGGGCGAACTTTGGGATGAAGCGACAAGCGTTCAGCATCACAAAAAGAAAATCATTCTTGTTCTTTCCGCTATGCGTCATTTCGCAGAGGAATTGAGAAAAGACGGGTGGCGTGTCGACTATCAAAAGCTTGATGACAAAGGCGCCGCGCGCTCTTTCACTGCGCTGATCAAACGCGCGGTGAAAGAACATAAACCCGCCGCGCTTGTAGTGACGGAGCCCAGCGAAAAGCGCGTTCTCCTGGAAGGGGAGGTTCTGGGGAAAGCGCTTTCCATTCCGGTTGATATCCGCGCTGATGATCGCTTCGTCGCCAGCCACGAAGAATTTGATGATTGGGCGAAAGGCCGCAAGCAATTGCGCATGGAATATTTCTATCGCGAGATGCGACGGAAAACCGGGCTTTTAATGGAGCATGATAAACCCGCCGGCGGCGAATGGAATTTCGATAAGGAAAACAGAAAGCCCGCCTCCGCCGATCTGTTCATGCCAGCGCCAAAAGGTTTCAAGCCGGACGCCATCACGAAGGACGTTATTGCGCTGGTGAAAGACAAATTCGCCGATCACTTTGGCGACGCCGAGCCATTCCAATTCGCGGTCACGCGTAAAGGTGCATTGAAAGCGCTAGATCACTTTATCGAAGAAGCGCTGCCTTGTTTCGGGGATTTCCAGGATGCGATGCTGACCGGCGAGCGTTTCCTTTATCACTCCGTCTTGTCAGCCTATCTCAATATCGGCCTTCTCGATCCGCTTGAGGTCTGTCAGCGCGCGGAAAACGCCTATCTCTCGGGCGAGGCGCCCATCAACGCCGTGGAAGGCTTCATTCGCCAGATCATCGGCTGGCGCGAATATGTGCGCGGGCATTACTGGCGCGGCGGTGAAGACTATGTTCGCCAGAATTATTTTGCGAACAGCCGCAAATTGCCCGGCTTTTACTGGTCCGGCGACACCGATATGGCGTGCATGCGCGAGGCGATTACGCAAACGCGCGAGGACGCCTACGCCCATCACATTCAACGGCTGATGGTGACGGGGCTCTTCGCCATGCTCGCCGGCATAGACCCTTATGACGTGCACGAATGGTATCTGATCGTTTACTTCGACGCCTTTGAATGGGTGGAGGCGCCGAACGTCATCGGCATGTCGCAATATGCCGATGGCGGCGCGCTCGGCTCGAAGCCTTATGCCGCATCCGGCGCCTATATCAACCGCATGTCGGACTACTGCAAAAACTGCCGCTACGCAGTTTCAAAGAAAACCGAAGAGAACGCCTGTCCGTTTAACCCGCTCTACTGGGATTTTCTCGCCCGCAATGAAGACAAACTGAAGGACAATCCGCGCCTTTCGCAGATGTATCGGACATGGGCGAAAATGGATAAGGGAACAAAGCTTTCCTATCGCGCGCGAGCGCGGGCGATCCTCGAGAAACTGGACGCCGGCGAGCGGATTTAACGCCTAGAGAATATCGAGCACGTTTTCCGGCGGACGGCCAATAGCGGCTTTGTCGCCATTGACGACAATCGGGCGTTCAATCAGCACCGGATTTGCCGCCATGGCGTCGATGAGCGCTGTTTCCGCCGTGGCGTTCGCGAGATCGAGTTCGATATAAGGCGCTTCCTTCACCCGCATCATCTCGCGCGCCGAAGAAAGGCCGAGCTTGTTCACCAGCTCTTTCAACGCCGCCTTTGACGGCGGGTTTTCGAGATACAGAACGATCTCCGGCTCAATCCCCTTCTCTTCCAGCAGCGCCAGCGTCTGGCGCGATTTCGAACAGCGGGGATTATGGTAGATCGTAACCGTCATTGTGTTTCCTAGATTCTGGACGCGCTCTTAAAGTGATAGTCTGTACCCGCCGCTTTCGGTCAGAAGGATCGAAGCGTTCGACGGATCAGGCTCGATCTTCTGGCGCAGGCGGTAGACATGAGTTTCAAGCGTATGCGTCGTCACGCCGGAATTATAACCCCAGACTTCATCCAAAAGAACGTCGCGCGTCACGGGCTTGCCGCCGGCGCGATAAAGGAATTTGAGGATCGAGGTTTCCTTTTCCGTCAGGCGGATTTTCTTGTCTTCGGGCGTCACCAGCATTTTCACCGCGGGACGGAACTCATAAGGCCCCACTTTGAAGACCGCGTCTTCGCTCTGTTCGTGACTGCGCAGATGAGCGCGCACGCGCGCGAGCAGAACGCCGAATTTGAACGGCTTTGAGACATAGTCGTTGGCGCCAGCGTCAAGCCCGAGGATCGTATCGGCCTCCGAATCGGCGCCCGTCAGCATGATGATCGGCGACTTAAAACCATTCTTGCGCATCACGCGGCAGGCTTCGCGGCCATCCATGTCGGGAAGGCCCACATCCAGCAGCATCAGATCGATATGCGCTTCTTCCTTGGCCCGGTCGATTGCGGCGCTCGCCGTCATCACCGGCTCCACAGCAAAATCGTCATGCACGGCGAACTGATCGATCAGCGCATCGCGCAGCAATTCGTCATCGTCGACTAACAGGATTTTCTTGACGCGGTTCATGGTTCTCTCGCCCAAATAAATATTTTGTTCGGCGGGTCATAGCGCCGATTAGTCTGAGATTGCACATCAACGTTCCTACAATTTTTCGTTATAAGCCCGTGAGCGCCCTAATGAACAGGACGGGTTCCGAAAATCGCTGTTCCAATGCGCAGATGGGTCGCGCCAAGCTGCGCCGCAAGGCGATAATCGCCGCTCATCCCCATGGACAGCCCGGATAACCCAAGGCTTTTGGCCATCTTCGCCAGCAGCGCGAAATGCGGGGCCGGGTCGTCTTCCGCCGGGGGGATGCACATAAGTCCCTCAATCTCGAGACCGAATTCCGTGCGGCACTGCTCATAAAAAGCCGGAACCTCCGCCGGGGCGAGGCCGGCCTTTTGCGGTTCTTCGCCGGTATTAACCTGAATATAGAGCTTCACTCGCCGGCCCTGCTTTTCCATTTCGGCGGCCAGCGCCCGGGCAAGTTTCGGCCGGTCGAGGCTTTCAATAACGTCGAAAGTCGCCACCGCCTCTTTCACCTTATTGGTCTGCAACGGGCCAATCAGGCGCAGCTCCACATCCGGATAATCGGCTTTGAGAGCGGGCCATTTCGCCATCGCCTCCTGCACCCGGTTTTCACCAAAGACCCGGTGGCCAGCTTCCAATGCCGGGCGAATCCGGTCTGCGTCGTGGGTCTTTGAAACCGCCGTGATCGTGACAGCGCCGGAGGCGCGGCCCGCCTCTTCCAATGCGCTCTCGATTTCTGCTGCAATGCTTGCGAGATTGGCGGCGGGATCGATTGCGTCATCATCGGAAAGAACGTCGTGAGAAGACATGAAGGACTCCGCTTACGGGCCGCGAAACTAGCAGCCGCCGCCAGCGAGCTCAAACGCCGTTCTGGCGTAGCGGCGCCTTTTTCTCTCGCCTTTTTGACCGATCAGCGGCGGATTCCCAGCCCGCTCACCATCGTCCGGGCGTTGCCGAGCGGGTCGGCCGTGATCCTGCGTGATTATGATATGCCGCGCCGGGCAGGGCTCGCCGCTCAATTGAAATCGGTGACATCAGCCCGCGGCCTCAAACTGATCATTGGCGCCGATATCGAGCTTGCCAGGGAGATCGGGGCTGACGGCGTTCATTGCCCGCGCTGGTATTCACCGGGCGCGGCCTTGCCTGACGGAATGATCCTTACCGCCGCCTGCCATGACACGGCGGAGCTTCGACGCGCGAGGGCGATGGGCGCAGACCTCGCGCTATTGTCGCCTGCTTTCACGACGGGGAGCCATCCGGGCGACGGGGCCATGGGCGCGTCGGCTTTCAAGGCCCTGGCGGCGTCTGCCCCGCTGCCGGTTCTCGCCCTTGGCGGCGTCCTTGAAATCAACGCACGCTGTCTCACTGGTCGCAATGTGGCGGGGATCGCCGCGATCAGCGCCTTTCTGGGCTGAGGTCGCTACTCTTCCGCCTTGGTCCAGACGGCTAGGTGGTTGCCGGACGGATCACGGAAATGAAAACGGCGCCCGCCCGGGAAGTCATGGCGCTCGGTGATCTCACCGCCCGCATTAACGACGCGCTTTTCGCTCGCCTCAAGGTCGTCCGCATAGAGAATAACCGTCGTCGACCCCTGAACCGGCTTCTCGCCGCCTCTTATGCCGCCATCAAGGCCGGCGCCGGTGAAGCTCACATAGGTCTCGCCCCAGTCCTGAAACTCCCATCCGAACGCCGCGTTGTAAAACGTCTTGGCGACGGAGATATCTTCCGCCGCGAGCTCCACATAATCGATATGATTGTTCTTCTGGCCCATGACAGTCTCCCCAGTCGTTGTCTCAGTCCCGGTCTGCGCGGCGGGCGCGCAGGCAGCTGTAAAGGTCAGCGTAGCAAGCAAGCACAGTATGCGCATGACTCTTTTCTCCCCATTTCAGCTTGGCGAACACCGCCATTCAAATGCAAACAGGGCGGCCCCGAAGAGCCGCCCTGCTTATATCCCCTCTAAGCTTTAGGCGCTTAGAAACTTTAGAATTTGATCGAGCTTTCGATCACAACCGTGGCGGCTTCTTCAGGTCCGCCTGCGGCTGCTGGTTTCTTGGCTTCGGTATATTGGGCGGCGGCGCCGACCGTAATCCCGCGTCCAAGAACATAGGTCACGCCCGCTTGCGCGGTGCGCGTATCCTGGAACAGAGTTGGATCGAGCGGATCAAATCCAATCGAATTCGCTTCAGACTGGCCGTAGCCCAGCATGACGGCGACATCGCCTTCTTCCTCGCCGGTGCGGAAGGTGACGCCCGCATCGAAAGCGAGATAACCGTCATCTTCAAACGAGGCCAGCCCTGCATTCGTGGTCTTGACCGAACCGCCCAGCGTGATGCCGCGATAGGCGAGGTTGAGACCCACCGAATAGGCTTCGTAGTCGTCATACACTGTCTGCGGCGTGTTTAGAATTGCATGTTCATCCGCGGACATGAAGCTCGCGCCGACGCCCACAAACAGACGGTCAGACCCGCTGCCGACCCGGATGCCTTTTTCGTAATAAAGCGCGGCCTCGATCGCATCGTCCCAATGGCTGTCCGCCGCCAGCATGACGCCGTCCGGCGCGATGACAAAACCGGTCTGCGGCGCGCAAAGAGGATCGCCGCAATTCTTCAGAACCGGCGAATAGGAAACGCCAAGCTGAAGCCCACCGAGAACGCCGCCGAGGAAATTCGCCGGCGGCATATAGGTGAGCTTTGAGGAATAGCCGCTGAAATCATTGATCGTATGAACGTCATTAAGGCCGGAAAGGTCCGTCTGCCAATCATTGACGTTTACTGATGAAAAGATCGTCGGTGAGGAAACCGAAAGAATGCGCGCCACGCCCGCATCGCGGCCGACAATAAGCTGGCCGAAAGAACCGCGCGCATAAGCGTAAGCGCCTTGAAGATATGCGTCGCTCGTTTCCGGACCTACGCCGCGGGGCCCGCCGATGAGAAGGCCGGAATAGCGCCCACCGCCGAAAAGCTGACGCGGCTGATCCGCGTCGAGACGGCCCGTGAGAACGGCGCCGATTTCAACGCCGTTGTCGAGAACCGTCGAGCCCTTGAAGGAGAGTTTGCCGTTGACGTCGCCCTTGGCGTCCCCGTCGGCGAGACCGGCGACGGCGCTTACTTCGCCGCTGACATCGATTTTCACCGGGTCTGCAGCATGGGCCGCGCCCGCGGTAAGAACCGCGGCGCTCGCGCCTAGTAATATGCTCCGCAGACTGGTCACAGCCTTAAATCCGTCTCTTCCCTGGAACAGACACCCGCAAAAGACGCGAGGCCGCCTCGTTGTTTCTTCTACTCGCCCGAAGCCGTTTCCCCAAACCGCTCCAGACATGTCGCCCCGGCAAAACCGGCGCTTCTCCCAACTCAACGCCCCGAGCCTTAAAGCGTCACCGTCTCCCTTAGGGATTCCGCCCCACGCGGATAGCCCTCTTTCAAGCCGCGCGCCACACAATTCAGCGAGTCGCGCACAAAGGTTAACGGCATAAAGTTAACAGCTTTATGACCAGCGCCTATATTGGCGCCCGATCTCGCGCCGTTCAAGGGAAGGCAGGCTCGCCCGTTGTGTAATTGACGGTTTGTGGTAGGAAAGCCACGGCCTTGGCGGCGCGGACCGCAAAAGGCCCTTCCATGACACAGGATTAACGGTAATGAAGACCGAAAAAGCTACTATGTTCAAGGTGTTGGCTTTAGCAAGCGCAGCGGCGATCCTCGCCGCCTGCGGCGGCAACAGCTCCAGCGGCAGCCGTAATGAGACGCTGGCGGAGTACAAGTCCGGTCGCGCCCAGGCGACCACCGTGAACCGCTATTTATGGGCGGCGTCGCTCGAAACCCTTGATTTTCTGCCGGTATTTTCGGCCGACCCGATCGCCGGGCTGATCATCACCGACTGGTATGTGAACCCGGAAACCCCGGGTGAGCGCTTCAAGACCAATGTCTACATTCTTGACTCGGCGCTCCGGGCGGACGCCCTCCGGGTCTCCGTCTTCCGCCAGACCCAGGGTGAGAACGGCGCCTGGAACGACGCCACGGTGAACCCGGCCACGGGCCGCGAGATCGAGAATGCGATTCTCACCCGCGCGCGTCAGCTTCGCCTAAACCAGATCGAAGACTAGAATTCAGCGCCAGAATGATGGAAAGAAC
>JAUIEG010000077.1 GCA_030428745.1 Alphaproteobacteria bacterium | reverse complement strand
AGCCCTTCACGATGATGAAGAGCAGCAGCGAAACGACGAAAACCACCACCGACAGGGCGTGATTCATGATCGATTCAGAGCCGGTCTTGGTGGAGCGCAGCAATTCGACAAAGAGCAGCCCCATGCTGACCAGGAGGAAAAGATCACCGGCGCTGACCGTCCAGATTTCGCCGGACACCATGGACAGTTCAAGGATGATCGATTCGTACCACAATTGGCCGGCCGCGCCGGTAAGCGCCAAGATAGCGTAGACAATCAGGCTGATCGCCAGCAACGGAAACATTTGATACATAGACATTATCTACCCTTCTCTTACCGCCGCCCCCCGTCGAAAAAATTCGCCCTTCGCAGTGAAGGCGCGGGCGTCTGGCGGCCCCCGGTTAATGAGAGCTTAACACGGGGAAGGCCCGCCGCCAAAATAGAAATCCTGGTGGAAAATCAGGCTTCTTCCTCAACCCTGCCGGGCTGGCGGGCGCGCGCGTTCAACCACATGACGCCCATGAGATCGCGAACCGCAACGAGTGCGCGCCCGAAATTGGTGTATTTCGAAACGCCATGGGCCCGCGCCCGGTGAGAAACCGGGGAGAACGCGACCTCATAGCCCTCGCGCACCATCAGCGCCGGCAGATAGCGGTGGATGTGATCGAAATAGGGGAGCCGCAAGAACGCCTCGCGCTTGAACAGTTTGAGGCCACAGCCCGTATCCGCCGACCCGTCATTCAAGAGGCGGCGGCGAATGGCGTTGGCGGCCCGCGAGGCGAGTTTCTTCGCCTGGCTGTCCTGACGGCCGCGGCGTTCGCCCGCAACCATGGCGAGACTGTCGCCACCGTCCATCAGCTTTTTATAGAGCGCCGGAATATCCACCGGATCGTTCTGGCCATCGCCGTCCAGCGTCGCGATCACCGGCGCGCGCGCCGCTAAAATGCCGGTGCGCACAGCGCGGCTTTGCCCGGCGTTCTTCTCGTGACGAAGAATGCGCAATTGCGGGTGACGCGTCCGGGCGGCTTTCAACGTCTCGACCGTTTCATCCGTTGACGCGTCATCGACCATGATAATTTCATGATCGACGTCTTTGAGCGCCGCTGCGATTTCATCAACAAGCGCGCCGGCGCCGCCGGCTTCATTGTGCATGGGGGCGACAACGCTGAGCGCAGGGATTTGGGAGGAAGCCGTTTCCATGAGGCAACGCTCATATCTGATCCGCGCGCGGCGGTCACGTCATCGCGCGCCACAGAATGAAGACAAAACCCGCCGATCCCGGTAAGTTCACTTCCCATGAGGGGTGAAACAAAATCCGGGGCGACCACCGGCGCCGACACCGGGACCGGACTCACGCGCCGGACCGCAATGCTGATCGTCGCCCTGTTCGCCGCGACGACCGCGTTTGCGGGACTTTTCTCCCTGCCGCCCCTCGACCGCGATGAGGCCCGGTTCGCACAGGCGACCGCCCAGATGCTCGAAAGCGGCGACTTCATCTCCATTCGTTTCCAGGACGCCGAGCGCAACAAGAAACCGGCCGGCATCTACTGGCTGCAGGCGGCGAGCGTCGCCGCCCTGTCCGATGTCAACGCCCGGGAGATCTGGGCCTATCGCATCCCTTCCATGATCGGCGTCGTCCTGGCTGCGCTTTTCACCTTTCTCGCCGGCGCGCGGCTTTATGACAGACGCACCGGATTTCTCGCCGGGCTCTTGCTGGCGAGCGCGCCGGTGGTCGCCGCGGAAAGCACCATCGCCAAAACCGACGGCGTTCTCCTCGCGCTGATCTGCCTCGCGCAGCTGGCTTTCATCGAAGTCTATGCGCGCGTTCAGGCGAAGGAAAAAACCGGCTGGGGGTGGCCGCTCGCGTTCTGGGCCGCCCATGGGGCGAGCGCCCTCGTCAAGGGCCCGATCGGCCCCATGGTGTCGCTCATGACCGGGCTCGGCCTGACGACCGGCGCGCCGCGCTTTAAATGGATCGCCGCGTTAAAGCCGGTCACAGGCGTCCTGATCCTTGTGCTGATGGTCGCGCCCTGGGCCTTCGCCATCTGGCGGGCGACGGACGGACGCTTCTTCGCCGACGCTGTCGGCGGCGATATGCTCGGCAAGGTCGGCGATGCGCAGGAAGGCCATGTGGGCCCGCCCGGATATCATTTCGCACTGGTCTGGCTTCTTTTCTGGCCGGCGGCGGCGCTGATCATCTCCGGCGTGCTCAATGCGTGGAAGGAACGCACGGACTGGCGCGCGCGCTTCCTGCTTTCCTGGCTCATCCCCGCCTGGATTGTTTTTGAAATCGCCGCAACGAAGCTGCCCCATTATGTGATGCCGCTTTATCCGGCCCTGGCGATCATCGCCGCCCATGGCGCCGCCACCGCAATACGGCCGGGCTGGGCGCACAAACTCGGCGCGCTGATTTATGCAGGGATCGGCCTTGCAGCAACGGCCATCATCGCCCTGCCGCCGATCTATTTCAGCGCAGCGCCCCTGACGGTGACCTGTTTCACCGCCGCTGCGATCACCGCGGTCGCCGCGCTTCTCATTGCGCGTCTCTTCTGGCGCGGCAGAGGATTTGAAGGCGGCGTCGCAGCCTCAGTCCTCGCCACCCTCTACGCATGGACCCTGTTGACCATGGTCTTGCCGGGCCTTTCGCAACTGGCCGTGAGCCCGCGCCTGTCGACTGCGCTTGAGATGGCGGACAGTCATCCCCTGCATGATAATTTGGCGCCGGTCACACTCGCCGGCTATGCAGAACCCTCGGCGATTTTCCTCCTGGGAACGCAGACCATGTTGGGTTCTGGCCGCGATGCCGCCGCCCGGCTCAAGAGCGGCGCCGCAAGCGCCGCCATTGTCGAACAGCGCGAACAGGAAGCCTTCCTTGCGCAGCTTAACGGCGTCCCGACTACCAGCCTTGCCGTCATTGACGGGCTCAACTACTCCAACGGCAAGAATGTGCGCCTCACCATCTACATTCTCGCGCCGTAACCCTCCACGGGAGCCTCATGACCGCCGACAACACTCATCATGCGGCGCCCCAGCTTGCTGATTTGGTGCGAAACTTCTGGATCATCGCCGCGGCGATCACGGGGGTTCGCGTCCTCATCTTGATCCTGACGCCGCTCGGGATCGGACCCGATGAGGCGCAATACTGGTATTGGTCGCGCGATTTCGATTTCGGCTACTATTCAAAACCGCCGGTCATCGCCTGGGCGATTGCGCTGACCACGGGCCTGTTCGGAAACAGCGACTGGGCGGTGCGGCTTTCAGCGCCATTCTTCCATTTTGGCGCGGCCGCATTCCTCTATCTGGCGGCCAAGCGGCTTTACGACGAACGCACAGCTTTCTGGACCGGCCTCGGCTGGCTCGTAATGCCCGGCGTATTGCTTTCCTCTTTCATCATGGCGACCGATGCGCCGCTGCTCTTCTTCTGGTCGGCGGGACTTTTCTTTCTGGCGCGGATTATTGACGAGCCGTCGCCGCGCATTGGAGATTTCGCCGGCCTTGGCGCGGCCATCGGGCTGGGGCTGATGTCCAAATACGCCATGATCTATTTTCCGGTCGCGCTCACGCTCATACTTTTGTCTAAACCCTTGCGTGAGAAATTGCTGTCGCCGCCTCTGGCCCTCACAGCGCTGATCGCCGCCGCCCTGTTCGCGCCAAACATTATCTGGAACATGCAAAATGATTTCCAGACGCTGTCTCATACGGCTGACAATGCGGATTGGGGCGCGCAGCTTTTTCACCCCCTCGCTTTTCTGGAATTCTTTGGCGGACAATTCGCCGTCTTCGGAATCATTCCGTTCGCGGCGCTGATTTATGTGGTTTCCCAGCGATCCGTATGGCGTCTGGAAAGCCGCGATTTCTTACTCCTCGTCTTCGCATTAACGCCGCTCCTCATTGTCGCCGGGCAAGCGTTTTTATCTCGCGCCCACGCAAACTGGGCGGCCGCTGCCTATCCGGCGGCGCTCATGCTTGTCACCGGATGGTTGTGCCGTGAAAAGCGCACAGCAGGCCTCGTCAAACTCAGCGCCGGGTTTCATGGGGGCTTGTTAGTGCTTTTCACCATTGGCGTTTTAAACCCGACGGTTATCGACCGCGCGGGGTTTTCAAGCGTGGTCCGGGATCTTCGCGGCTGGAAAGCGCAGACCGATGACATCATGGCTTATGCGCCGGGCTATGACGCCGTCCTCGTGGATGATCGCTATCTCATCAGCGAGATGCTCTATCACCAGAAAGACAGCGAGCTCGAGATCGCCGCCATCGATCCGAATGCGTCCATCAACAACCACTTCGAGGCGTTCCGACCCTTCGATCCCACCCGCATGAAACGCGTCCTGTTCGTTACAACGCGCAATGACGCGGCCCATGTGGATTACCGCTTTCGTGAGATTAAGCGTCTCGGTCAGGCGGAAGCAGAGCCGGGCGAAGGCCAAACCCGCACCTATACGCTTTACGAACTCTCTGGTTTTTACGGGAAGCGCGTTCCCTAAACGCGAGCGGGACGCCCGCCTCACGCGAATATGCGCGTCAACGCTCGGACTGACGCCGCGCCAGCGCCCGCGCGCGCTCTAGCCCGCGTCCGCCGACCCGCATGCGAAACCCGATCAGCCGCAACGCCTTGACCACAGCACGTTTCACAAAAAGAACGCCGAACAGCGCCCAGAGAAGCCCGTCAACCAACCACAAAAACGGTTTTGGATAGGCGTCGGAAAAATGGGTGTGAAAATAGCGAATGATCCCCGCCGTCTTGCGCGCCTCGATCTTCACCGGATTGGCGCGGCTGGAGCTTTTGTAGTGGATCACCTCGACAAGGGGGTTGAACCACACGTCGCCACCCGCTTTTGCAAAGCGCAGGCAAAAATCCACGTCCTCCACATGGAGAAAATACCGCTCATCCATGCCGCCGACCGCATCATAATCGGTTCTCGGCAAAAACATGACCGCGCCCGAAAGGGTCGGCACATCGATCACCTGATCCGGGCATTCCTCTGTATGAAGATTAAACCGCTTGAAATAGGGGTGCTGCGGCGCGAGCTTATAGAGCCGTGTCGCCTCGACGAACGCCGTCCATGGCGTCAGCACCTGACGCCGCGAACCCTGTTGTTCGGCGCCGTCGGGATTGACGAGTTTCGCGCCCATGAGCCAGGGCCGATCGAGCTCTGCACTATCCGCCAACAAGCGCGCAATGCCGCCCGCCGGCATCAGCGCGTCGGGATTGATGATGAGAAGACAATCGGCGGCGGCGTTCTTTGCGCCAAGATTGCAGCCGGCGGCGAAACCGACATTGCCCTGCCCCTCAATCACCCGAACGGGCGCCCCGACGCCTTCGACGGCAACGTCCACATCACCGGCGAAATTGCCGTTATTGACGAGGATGATCTCTGCGATCTCCGGCTGCGCACGCAGCGCCGCGATAGAGCGGGCGAGCACCGGCCCGGTGAAATAGCTCACCATCACAGCGGATACGCATGGCGTCGGCGTCGTTTCGGGGCTTTCCATCATCAGGCTCGTTTTCAGCGTTTTTCGAGCATATGCGCAAGCGCAACGCCGCTCGCCGCCAGCGCCATCGCCGCAAGACGCCACACCTGCCAGAGGCTTCCCTCCACCATAACGGAAATGAGGATCGCCACAAACGCACCCGCGATGGCGGCGCCGACAGCACGCGACAGCTGCGCGCGCAAAAGGGCGGAAAGACCAAACCAGATAAAAGCCGCCGTCGCCAAAACGCCGGGAACCCCGAGCTCCAGCCACAGTTGAAGAAAAACATTATGCGGATGAATCGGAATAACCGAGAGCGCCACGCGCGCGCCAGGCACCTCGACCATGGGCGCCGTTTCTTTCCACATGCGCGCATAGTCGGCGCCGCAACCAAAGGGCTGACAGGACAGAGCCTCCACCCCGGCGGCTCTCCAGATAGAGAGCCGGTGCAGCGATGAAGACAACTGCGCCAGCATTTCCCCCGACAAGCTCTTTTCTGCGCTGGCGTAAATCGCTTCTACGGGAATTTGCGAGGCCAGAAACGGCGCCAAAAGAAGGATTGCAATCGCGCCGACGCCGACAAGCTTTAACGTGAAACGCTGTGCGCTGATGGCGAGGATCGCCGCGGCAAGTCCGGCGCCGATAGCGACAACATTCGCCAGCACATCATTGGTGGCGGCGGCTGCAACGCCCAGCGCCAGAACAAAAACCGCCGCCGTGCGCGACCATTGCCGCACGGCGATGGCGGCGGCGGGAAAAAGCGCCGGCGCAAGCGCGGTGACGCCGCGGCCAAGCGCAATCATGTCGCGTTCGCTACTCGTCTCCGCCGGCGGCAAAAAGCGACGCAACAAGCCGTCAGTGACGCCCTCGAACGACAAAATAATCATGCCGGCGACCAGCGCCCATAAAAACGCCTGGCCCAGTCGCCACGCCCATTCCCGCGTCAGGGTCAATGAAAACCAGATAATGCTGGCGCCCACCAGCGCAGGGCCGAGCACATAAAGAAACATGCCGGGATCGCCTTTGGGCGACCAGAACCCGGAGAGAAGAATCCAGAAACACAAAAACAGGAGCGCCGCGAAGCTCGCGAATTTCGGATCTCGGAGCGATGGATTGTCAAACAACTTGCCGAACGCTGACTGCCAAAAGGCGCCGCGTGCAAAGGCCGGCAGGCTCGCCAGCAACAGCCAGGGCGCAAGCCCCCGGTGACCAAACACCACCGTTAAAGGCAGGAGAAAGAACAGCGCATAAAACCAGCGCCGGCTTGCCTTATCTCTTGTGTCTCGCCAATGCGCGGCCATAAACCGAGCGCTACGCGCGTTTCAGGTCCGGCGCCAGCGCTTCATGCGCTAACGTCTCGGCCGCCGCGGAAAGCGACATGGTTTCCTGATCTTTCGAGCCGAGGCGGCGCAGCGAAACAGCCTTTTCCTCCGCCTCCTTGGCGCCGACCACAGCGATCACCGGGATCTTCGCGTGAGAGTGTTCACGCACCTTGTAGTTGATCTTTTCTGACCGAACATCGAGGTCGACGCGAAGACCAGCCGCGCGCAACGCCTCCGCCGCCTCGCGCGCATAATCATCCGCCGCCGACGTGATCGTGGTCACGACGACCTGCACCGGCGACAGCCAGAGCGGCAGGCGCCCGGCATAGTGTTCGATCAGAAGACCGATAAACCGCTCGAACGTGCCGAAGACCGCGCGATGCAGCATCACTGGACGCTGGCGAGCGCCGCTTTCATCCACATAGGTCGCGTCGAGACGTTCCGGCAGCACATAATCAAGCTGATAAGTGCCCGCCTGCCAGGTGCGGCCGATCGCGTCGGTGAGATGAAATTCGAGTTTTGGCCCGTAAAAGGCGCCCTCGCCTTCCGCATAGTCGAACTCAAGTCCGGCCGAGGTGAGCGCATCGGCAAGCGCTCTTTCCGCCCGGTCCCATGTGGCGTCGTCACCGGCGCGCTGGTTGGGCCTCGTCGCCAGTTTGTAGGCGATCTCCGTCATGCCCATGTCTTTATAGACGCGGCTGAAGAGATCGAGAAAACGGCTGGTTTCCTCCTTGATCTGATCTTCGCGGCAGAAAATATGCGCGTCATCCTGGGTCATCTGGCGCACGCGCATGAGCCCATGCAGCGCGCCATGGGCTTCATTGCGATGACAACAGCCGAATTCCGCCATGCGGATCGGCATGTCTCGATAAGATTTAATGCCTTGTTTGAAAATCTGCACATGCGCCGGACAGTTCATGGGCTTCAGCGCCATGAGGTCAGCCTTGCCTGACAGAACCGGCGCCTCATCTTCCGTAGACGGAATTTCATCGGGAACAATAAACATGTTCTCGCGGAATTTCGCCCAGTGGCCAGACTGCTCCCAGAAAATAGAATCCAGCAATTGCGGTGTTTTCACTTCCACATAACCGTCTTCGTCGAGCTGGCGGCGAATATAGGCTTCTAGCTGGCGCCAGACGAGATAGCCTTTCGGATGCCAGAAGACAGAGCCTTGCGCTTCCGATTGAAAATGAAAGAGATCCATTTCCCGGCCGAGCTTCCTATGATCGCGTTTTTCCGCCTCTTCAATGCGATGAAGATAAGCCTTCAGCTCTTTCTCATTCGCCCATGCAGTGCCGTAAATCCGTTGCAACACCGCGTTGCGGTGATCGCCGCGCCAATAGGCGCCGGCGAGCTTGGTGAGCTTGAACGCCTTGCCGATATGCCTCGTCGACGGAAGATGCGGACCCCGGCAGAGGTCGTGCCAGTCGCCGTGATAATAGATTTTCACGTCTTCATCGCCGGGCAAGTCGGCGATGATCTCGGCTTTGTACTTCTCGCCGATCTCTTCAAAATGCTTGATGGCGGCGTCGCGGTCCCAGACTTCTTTTCGGGTCGGGCGGTCCTGATCGACGATCTGCATCATCCGCTTTTCAATCTCGGCGAGGTCGTCGCTGGAGAACGGTTCATCGCGCGCGAAGTCGTAGAAAAACCCGTCCTCGATATTCGGCCCGATGGTGACTTGCGTCCCCGGATAAAGCTCCTGCACCGCCTGCGCCAAAAGATGCGCTGCATCATGACGGATGATGTCGAGCGCGTCTTCATGGTCGCGGGTGATGATCTCAACCTTCGCGTCATGGTCGATCTCGCCGAAGAGATCCGAGACGACGCCGTCCACCTTCACCGCCAGCGCCTTTTTCGCAAGCGACTTGGAGATATTCTCGGCGATCAGCGTCCCCGTCACGGGCCCGTCAAACTGGCGAACGGAACCGTCGGGAAGGGTAATGGCGACCATGGCTTCAGACTTCTATTTTACTGCGTTTCTTTTACAGGCGATCAATCAGGACATCGGCGAACCGGTCCGCTCCTTCCGGGGCATAGGTGAAAAAGAGTTCCGGCTCAATGAGTTCGACTTCCATAAGCCGCATCGCCCCGTCAAGGACCACCGCATCCACACGAGCGTAGAGCGGCGATCCGGGAATGAAACTCAACATTCGGGCGGCCTCAGCGACAGACCAGTCCGGCGGATCGATGGGCGACGATGTCCCGCCATGTTCCGCCTGACAGCGGATTTCCCCTGATTTC
>JAUIEG010000792.1 GCA_030428745.1 Alphaproteobacteria bacterium | reverse complement strand
CAGGACACGCCGCTATATCAGATCGATGTGAATATTCGCGGCCTCGATATTCCCTGCGTCGTCGATCTTGGCGCTTCCGGGACCATCTTCAACGGCCCGGCGTTTCGCGCCATGTCCTCCGGCGTTCGCATCAACTCTTACGGTCACCGAAGCTCCACCTCCGCCTCCCATCTCAACGACATTTTTGACAATACCTCGACAGCGCAAGCGGTAAAAATCGCGCGCGTCAAAATCGGCGGCGCACGGTGGCGCAACGAAGTCTTTCTTGTTTACGACGCCGAAGTGTTTCGCGAACTTGGCGCTGGCGCCAAGCCATTTTGTCTTGTAGGGATGGATCTTTTCACGGATCGCAGCCTCATTTTCGACTTCGCCAACGAATATTTCTATATTGGTCCGGCGCCGAAATAGCAGGACGATTTAATCCGTATGCAGGGCGGATGCGGGGCATATGATCCCATGCCCTGAGTCAGCCGACCAACCTTACTCAAGGAACTCCAAATGAAACGATTGTTCGCTTTCGCCCTCGCCCTTTTGCCGGTCACTGCAGAGGCCGCAGACTATGCTGTTGTTCACGCCGGACGCCTGCTCGCCGTTCCGGGCGGCGCGGTGACGCAAAACCAGACCGTCATCATTAAAGACGGCGTCGTCGACCGCGTCGCCAGCGGCTTTCTCGGCGCCGACGCCATTGGCGCGAACAGCAAGGATACGGTTGCGATCCACGACCTCAAGACCATGTTCGTAATGCCGGGACTGATCGACGGGCATGTGCATATTCTCAGCGAGAACAATCCGCGGGCGCGGCTGCAGCGCGTGGAAATGTCGGACGCCGACAACGCGATCGCCGGCGCCGGTTACGCCAATAAAACGCTGATGGCGGGCTTTACAACGGTGCGCGATGTGGGCGCCGGATCGGGCGACGCCATCTTCGCCCTGCGCGATGGAATCGCCCGCGGGGACGTCGCCGGTCCGCGCATTTTCGCCTCCGGCGCAACCATTTCCGTCACCGGCGGCCATGGCGACGGCACCCAAGGCTATGCGGATGAAATCGCAGAAGTCCTGCATTCAAAAGGGGTCTGCGACGGCGTCAGCGAATGCCGCAAAGCGGTCCGCGAGGAAGTGCGCCGCGGCGCCGATCACATCAAACTTACGGCGACAGCAGGCGTTCTCTCCAATACCGCCGCCGGCCTCGAACAGCAATTCTTCGACGACGAACTGAAAGCCATCATGGATTCCGCACACGCCATGGGCCGCAAGGTCACAGCGCACGCCCATGGCGTCAACGGCATCAACGCGGCCTTGCGCGCCGGCGTCGATTCGATCGAACACGGCACCTATCTCGACGCTGAATCGATTCGCCTCTTCAAACGCAATAACGCTTATCTGGTGCCGACCATCCTCGCCGGGGTCACTGTCGCGGAATGGGCGGCCGATCCCGACTCTTTCCTGTTGCCGCCGCAGCGGGCGAAGGCCGCCGAGGTTGGCCCGAAGATGCTCGATATGGCGAGGCGCGCCCATGAGGGCGGCGTCAAAATCGCTTTCGGCACGGACACAGGCGTTTCCAAGCATGGAGAAAACGCCCGGGAATTTGCGCTGCTGGTTCAGGCCGGCATGACGCCGATGGAAGCGATCCGCGCCGCGACGGTCGCCGGCGCCGACAATCTTGGCAAATCCAACGTGCTCGGATCAATCGCGCCG
>JAUIEG010000076.1 GCA_030428745.1 Alphaproteobacteria bacterium | reverse complement strand
AATGAACCTGTCTCAGATTTTCAAACCGGTCCTGGCTATTGCTATCATGATGATGGCGGTTACAGGCGCCGCCGAAGCCGCCTCCAAGGAAAAAATCGACCGGCGCACGGATGAAGCGCTCGCGGATTTCCGTTCAGAAGTCTCTGGCGCCAATGATGTTTTGGCGAAAGCGGCGGGCGTGCTTGTTTTTCCGTCAATTAAAAAGGCTGGCATCGGCATTGGCGGCGAATATGGTCAGGGCGCGCTGCGCATCGGCGGCGCCAGCGTCGGTTATTATTCGACGGCCTCCGCCTCCATTGGTTTTCAGCTGGGCGCGCAGGCGCGCCGCCAGATCATTGTGTTCCTCGATCCGAAAGCGCTTGAAAAGTTCCGTCTCAGCGATGGCTGGGAAATCGGCGTTGATGCGTCGGTGACCGTTGTGACGGTCGGCGCGGGCGGCGCCGTTGACGCCACGCAATTGAATCAGCCGATTGTCGCCTTTGTCTTCGATTCAAAGGGGCTGATGTACAACCTCTCGCTCGAAGGCTCGAAGATAAGCCAGATTCACAACGACGATTAAACCAGATCGATCGCCGCGAGCTGCGCGCGCTTTTCGCCTTCGCTCAGGAACGAGCCGAGAAAGCTGTTCCTTGCGAGGGTTTTCACGTCTTCGCGCGTCAGGGGCAGGGCGTCGATCACGGCCCTGAAATTGTCATTCATATAGCCGCCGAAATAAGACGGATCGTCAGAGTTCACCGTCGCGCGGAGATTGAGATCGAGCATCCGTTTTAACGGATGCGCAGTCATATCCTCTACCACGCAGAGTTTGAGGTTCGAGAGCGGGCAGACGGTGAGCGTCATCTGCTCATCGGCGAGACGTTTGACGAGCGCGTCATCTTCGAGCGAACGATTGCCGTGGTCGAGCCGGTCAATGGCGAGCAGGTCGAGCGCTTCGTGGACATAATCGGGCGGGCCTTCCTCGCCTGCATGCGCCACGAGTTTCAGGCCGCGTTCCCGCGCCGCCTTGAAGACGCGCTCGAATTTTGACGGCGGGTGGCCGACTTCGGAGGAATCAAGACCAACGCCATCGATCCGGTCGAGCCAGTTCTCCGCCTGTTTCAGCGTTTCAAAGGCGTCCTCTTCAGGTAGATGGCGCAGGAAACACATGATCAGCTTCGCCGTCATGCCGAACTGCGCCTTGGCCATGGAAAGCGCTGTCAGGATGCCGCTTATCGCCGTGTCAAAGGGAACGCCGCGTTCCGTATGGCCCTGCGGATCAAAGAAGATTTCCACATGGCGCACATTGTCGGCGCGCGCGCGATTGAGGTAGGCCATTGTCAGATCGAAGAAATCTTCTTCGGTCTTCAGAACACTCATCCCCTGATAATAGATGTCCAGAAAATCCTGCAGGTTTGAGAACTGATAGGCCGCGCGGATTTCTTCAACGCTCTTGAAAGGGATATCGATCTTGTTGCGCTGCGCCAGTTTGAACAGCATCTCCGGCTCGAGGCTGCCTTCTATGTGAAGATGCAGCTCCGCTTTTGGCAATGCGGCGGCATAGGCGATGAGATCCTGTTTCGTCATGCGGGTTTCCTGAACAGACGGATAAGCGACGCAATGGCGGCGCCAATGATCGCGGCGAGCGCGCAAACACTTCCGAGCATGCCGGACGCGCCTTTGATATTGGTCATGACCTGTTGCGCCTTTGCGGGCGCGCCGGTGTCAGGAATATAATCGGCGGCCATGAGGAACAGGAGAGCGTCTTCGATAATTTCCGTGGCGAACAGGATCAGCGGCAGGAGAAGCAGAAAGCGCAGCGGCGTTGCGGCGAGCTTCAGTGTCTTGAGACCGAGGGCGACCGCCGCCGTGATCATCAATGCATTGAGAAAAGCGAAGGGAATGTCGACGGCCTGAAAGATGAGATAGTCGCTTGTCGCTTCGCCAAGCATGGCGAAAGCGCGGGTCGGCTCTCCCTCATGAAAGCCCTGTAGGGTTTCCGGCAATGGCGCCGCGGCCTCATTAGCGCGGGTCCAGAAACCGGGACGAATGAACGCCCAATAGGAATAGGCAAACAGGAAAACAAAGCTGACAAGAAAGCGAATCCAGCTCGCTTCTTCAATTCTGCGGGAAATGAACGTCATGATTGGCTCCTGCCGGGACCTTTAACACAAGCCCGGCCGGGGCGAAAATACACAACGCTGTCGGCCTGGCGTTGAGACCGCCGCCGGATTATTTTCCGAAGAGATAGCTTTGCTTAAAGCCGGCGCCGTCAATGTCGGAAAACTCCGCGCTCTCTTCCGTCTTTTCGATGTCGAAGGCGGCGTGGAGGAAGGCGTTGTAATTGCCGCTTTCAATCGTGTCTACGGCCTTAAACTCGGCGCGCGCCGAATCGCGGGTGATCGTGAGATCGATGAAGCCGTGATATTCGCCGGAAAGGTAGCGCACATCCTTGTTGTCGCGATTGGTGAGGAGTGCATATTCGGCGCCTTTGCCGCCGAGAAAGTCGTTCCGGTAAGGCGAGGGCGAAGTAACGGAGTGCGTTCCCAGTTCAACGCCCATATGGCCGCCATTCTTGTCGACAAGATCATTCGCCCACCAGGTGTGCGTGTCGCCGGTGACGACAATCATGCCCGTGTCTCCGGCGTCGCGCGCCAGATCGTAAAATCTTTCCCGCGCCGCCGGGTACCCGTCCCAGGCGTCGAAATTGAGCGGCAGTCCAAGGGCGGACATTTTGACAAAAGCGCGCGCTTCGTTCCATTGCTGTTCAAGTTCAACAATCTGCGCTTCGTCGACATGAGGATTGAGGTCCGGCGCCGTCACCTTTGCCATGATCACCTGATTGGCGATCAGCCGCCACGGCTGGCCCTCCGCGACCGAGGTTTTAAAAGTGCGGTCGAGATAGTCGAGCTGCGCCGCGCCCAGCATTTCGCGGCTTTCGTCCCAGAGCACAACGTCGCGGAAATGGGCGACGTCTTCAGGCGTCTCCAGCGTCGGGATGACTTCGGAATATTCGAATTGCTGCGCCCGCGCCATAAGCCGCGTTTCAAGCGCGGCGATAGTGAGAAGATCCCCGAATGAAAAGGAGCGGAAGAAAGCTTCCGGCGCCATGTCCGGTTCACGCACTGGCTGCCATTCATAATAGGCCTGCAACGCGGCGCGCCGGCGCGTTTCCCAGTCGCCTTCGGTGTCGGGATTATGGTTCTCCGCGCCGCCGGACCAGGAATCATTTGAGGTTTCGTGATCGTCCCAGATGGCGATCAGCGGATGTTTCGCATGCATCGCCTGACTGGACGGATCGGCCTTATATTGCGCATGACGCTGGCGGTAGTCGGCGAGGCTGACGCATTCATTGGCGGGAAGATGGTCACGCCCCAGCGCCCGGCCCTGATCGCCGCCATAGCCTTCGCGGCTATATTCATAGATGTAATCACCGAGGTGAATGATCGCATCGATATCGTCGTGGCGGGCGACGAGGTCATACACGTTGAAATAACCGAACGGATAATTCGAACACGACATGACCGCAAAACGGGCCTGGTCAACCGCGCCTTCGGGAAGAGTCTTTGTGCGGCCTGTGGGGGACGCGTCGCCGCCGAGCCGGAAGCGATAAAAATAAGTCGCGCCGGGATTCAGTCCTTCCGCCAGCGCTTTCACGGTCCAGTCTCGGGAAAGACCGGTTTGCGTTTCGCCGCTGGCGACGATCTCGGCAAACGCTTCGTCCGTTGCGACCTCCCATGCGACGCGGGCGATGGCGGCGCGGGTGACAGGCGTGACGCGCGTCCATAATACCACAGACGTCGCAGCCGGATCGCCGGACGCGACGCCGTGAGCGAAAACGCCGCCAGCGCTTTCGCTGACTGCGACATAAGGCGTCATCTTCGGTGAAGAAGCGCAGGACGCCGCGCCAATGGCCGCGCCGGATAAAAGCGCAGCGCGCCGTGTGATCTTGCCCGTTGTCATAAACACTCCCGTCCCCGGCGCCTTCAGGGCCTCCCCGGTTTCCTACAATCCTATTTGCAGGCGGGGTGGCCGCGCTCCAATTTTACGCTAGTCTTATGACACAAATAATGGCGCAGCCGAAGCAGCGCCTGCAGCAAGTCGAGGGACCTATGCGAAATACGGGATGGACGGCGCTAGCCGTTCTGATGCTCAGCGCCTGCGCCCAGCAAACTGGGACGGAGAGCGAAGAGGCGGCCGAGGCCGCAGCGTCTGAGGACACGGAGATTGCCGCGAAGACAGCGGAAAAGGATGAGGACGACAAGGACAAGGCGGACGGCGCCGTGCATCCGCCGCTTGATCCCTATCCGTCGACCTATGAGGCCTATCCTGGGGAAACTGTCCTGCTGACCGGCGCTACAGTGCTTACGGGCGCGGGCGATCGCATCGACAATGGCGCGGTCCTCATTGCCGACGGCAAGATTTCCGCTGTGGGCGCCGCGGGCGATGTTGAAGCGCCTGAAGGCGCTCGCACTGTCAACGCCAGCGGCAAATGGATTACACCGGGCATCATCGACATTCACTCTCATCTAGGCGATTACCCGTCGCCGTCGAATTCAACGACGTCCGACGGCAACGAAGTCGTCAATCCGAACACCGCCTATGTCTGGGCTGAACATTCAGTCTGGCCGCAGGATGCGGGCTTCACCCGTGCGCTCGCCGGTGGGATCACCACGCTGCAAGTGCTGCCCGGGTCGGCGAACCTTTTTGGCGGTCGGTCGGCGATTCTCAAAAACGTTCCGTCACGCTCCGTACAGGGAATGAAATTCCCTGGTGCGCCTTACGGCCTCAAAATGGCTTGTGGTGAAAACCCCAAGCGTGTTTATGGCGAACGCGGCGGGCCGCAGACGCGCATGGGCAATTTCGCCGGCTATCGCGCCGCCTGGATCGAAGCGGCCGCCTACAAGAAAAAGTGGGAAGATTATTGGGCCGACTACGATGAGTGGGTTGAGAATGATGATGACGACAAGGGCGATGCGCCTGACGCGCCGACGCGTGATCTGAAACTGGAAACGCTGGCGGGCGCGCTTAACGGCGATATCGCAGTCAACATGCACTGCTACCGCGCCGACGAAATGGTGCAGGTGCTCGATATGGCCAAGGAATTCGGCTATAAGGTGAGAACCTTCCACCACGCCATCGAAGCCTACAAGATCGCGGACTATCTTGCGGAAAACGGTGTCTGCGCCGCTATGTGGGCTGACTGGTGGGGCTTCAAACTCGAAGCATTCGATACAGTCGGTGAAAATGTTGCGCTGGTGCACGCCCAGCCCGGCGGCTGCGCCATTGTCCATTCCGATGATGCGCTCGGCATTCAGCGCCTCAATCAGGAAGCGGCGAAGGCCATGGCCGACGGCCGACGCATCGGCATCGATATTGAGCCCGAAGACGCCATTGCCTGGATCACGGCGAACCCGGCCGAAGCCATGGGCGTTTCCGATGAGACCGGCACGCTTGAAACCGGCAAGATGGCTGATGTCGTCGTGTGGAATGGCAATCCGTTCTCGGTCTACGCCAAGGCGGAGAAAGTCTATATCGACGGCGCCTTGATGTATGACCGTTCCGATCCCAAGCGCTCACCGCGCGTGGATTTCGAACTCGGTCTTCATGACAACAGCTTTACTGGCGGGGCAGGACAATGATTGGCGCAACAAAGAAAGCAATTCCTATGAAAACGTTCACCGCTTTCATCGCTGCGGCCGCCGCTCTTGCGGGCGCCGCGAGCGCGCAAACCGTCGCCATTATGGACGGGACCGTGCATACGGTCTCCGGCGACGTCATCGAGAACGGCGACGTCATCATTCGTGACGGCCGCATCGCTCAGGTCGGCGCCGATCTGTCCGCGCCTGCGGGCGCGAGCGTCATCGATGCGTCGGGTAAAGTCGTGACGCCGGGGCTTTTTGCGCCGGTCTCTGCGATCGGTCTTGTTGAGATCGGCGCCGTCGACGACGCCAATGACGCGTCGCCGGCGCAGGGGCCGATGGAAAGCTTTCCCCTTGGCGCTGCGCTTAACGCCATTGACGCATACAACCCTTCATCGGCGCTTATTCCTGTGAACCGGGCGGCGGGCGTCACCCGTGCGCTGATGGCGCCGTCGGTCGGGCCGACCATTTTCGCCGGTCGGGCGGCGGTCATCGACCTTTCGGGGCGACCAAACTCAGTCACCCGTGCTGAGGCCGCGCAGTATGTCGCCATGGGCGAGCGCGGCGCTGAACGCAATGGCGGCACGCGCATGGGCGCCTGGGCTGTGTTTCGCGAATATCTTGACGAAGCTCGCTCCTATCACGCCAATCCGAACGATTACGTCCGCCGTCCTCACGACGGACGGTTCGCAATCTCGGATTTGAAAGCGCTTGGCCCGGTGATCAATGGCGAACAGCCGCTGATCGTCTCCGTCAACAGCGCGAACGACATACGTACATTGATCCGGCTGAAGAACACCTATCGCCTGAATGTCATTATTCATGGTGCAACCGAGGGCTGGCGCGTCGCGGACGAAATCGATGCGGCGAATATTTCGGTGATTACGGACGGGCTCTATAATTTGCCAGGCGAGTTTGAGGATATTGACGCCACGCTGAAAAACGCGGCTCGTCTCAATGAGGCCGGCGTGACCATCACTTTTTCTGAAGGCGCCCATAATATCCGGTTGATCCGTCAACATGCGGGCAACGCTGTCGCCGAAGGTCTTCCTTATGAGGCGGCGCTGAAAGCGATCACGCTCAATCCCGCCACTATGTACGGTCTTGGGGGGCAGCTCGGCTCGCTAGAGGCCGGTAAGATCGCCGATGTGGTGATCTGGGACGGCGATCCGCTGGAAGTTACGACCAAACCCGAAGCGGTCTTCATTAATGGCCGGCCTCAGGATCTTAATAACCGTCAGAAAATGCTGATGGAGCGTTACCGCGACCTCGAACGTGGCGATTTGCCTTTCGCTTATCGCGGCGGCGAATAAGTTACGCGGCGCTTTGCGCCTCCAAACCCGCAAGCGGTTCCCGCTTGCGGGTTTTTTTATGGTCGCCGTCGGCGATGAGACTGAGCGCGATTGAGGGCAGCAGCCCGAGCGCAATCAGAATCAGCGCGGCCGGCGCCGCGTCAGCAAGGCGCTCATCCGAAGCCAGGCGATAAATCTGGGTGCTGAGGGTTTCGAAATTGAAGGGTCTCAGGATCAGCGTCGCCGGCAATTCCTTGGCGATATCGATGGCGACAATAGCTGCCCCGGCGAGCAGCGACAGCCGCGCCATGGGCCAATGCAATTCTCTGACGATGCGATCAGGCGCGGCGCCCAGCGTTCTTGCGGCGCCGTCCATTTGCGGGCTGATTTGCGCCAGACCGCCTGCGGCGGCGTTGTATCCGGCTGTTAAAAACCGCGCCACATAAGCGTATAGCAGAATAAGGACGCCGCCAGCGAGCGCATGTCCTGAAACGCGGGCAATGCTGGCCGACAGCGCAAGAACGCCGATCGCCATCACGGCGCCGGGCACTGCGTAGCCAAGCGTCGCTGCGCGCAAAGCGAGTTTGATGATGCGGCCGCGCGCGGCCCGCGCGCCATAGGCGAGCAAAAGGGAGAGGAAGACAGCGATCACGGCGCCCGCCGCCGCGATCAGAGCCGTGTTTGCGCCAGCCTGCATGAGATTGCGCATGACAATAGCGTTCATCTCCGGCTGGAGCTTTGACAGCAACAGCGCCGCCGGCGCAACAAAACCAAAAAGAACCGGCAGCAGACAAAGAAGAAAAGCCAGGGCGCCATGGACTGGCGACAATCTGATGCGCTGCGCCTTGCGCTGGGCGCGCACATCTTCACTGGCGCGTCCTTTCCGGCTTGCGCTTTCCATCAGCACCAGGATCAGCGCCACGAGGAAAAGCCCGGCGGCGAGCTGCATTGCGCCCTGCAAGTCGCCGAGCCCGTGCCAGGTTCGGAAAATGCCCACGCTCAAGGTGGGAACGCCAAAGAAGTCGGCGACACCGTAGTCAGCGGCGATCTCCATGAGCGCAAGAGCAAGCCCGCCAAAGAATGCTGGCCGGCTCGCCGTAAGCAAAAGGCCAAAGCTCGCGCGCATGGGCGAAGCGCCGAGGCTTCGCGCCGCCTCCATCATCGCACCCGACCGCGATGCAAGGGAGGCGCGCATGGCGAGATAGATATAAGGATAAGTCGTCAGCATCAGGATGAATGCGGCGCCGGGCAGGGACCGTATTTCAGGCAGTGCGCCGGCGCCGAGGATTTCCGCGACAGGGCCGAACGGTCCGAAAAGATCGCCGTAGGCGTAGGCTGCGACATAGGCCGGAATGGCGAAGGGAAGCGCCAGCGCGATGGCGAGCGTCTTTCGGCCCGGAAAGTCAGCGAGAGAGACAAGAAGGCTGGCGCCTGCGCCGATCATCCCGGCCCCAGCCCCGGCGAGCGCGCAAAGAAGGAGCGTTGTTGTCAGATAGCGCAGGCCCAGACCGGAGGCGAACAGCGTGGGGCCGTCTCCGCCCGTCGCCCCGGCGAGCACAGCCGCGATGGGCGCGGCGGCGGCGATCGCAACCAGGAGGATCGCGGCTGCACCGCGCCATCCGCCCCGTTTCGCCTGCGCTCGCCCCATCGTTATCCAGCCCTTGCTCTTAATTCTCGTTATCAACTGGTGACATCTATGCGAAAGTGAGGCAATGCCCAATCCCCTCCCGCAGTAAACGGGCGCGAAAGATCTTATGAGCCTCGACCTCGACCGTATTTCGCACAGCTTTGGCGCTGTCGCCGCCGTCCGTGGCGCGAACCTTTCTGTCGATGCCGGTGAAATCGTGTGCCTCTTCGGCCCTTCCGGCTGCGGGAAGACCACGCTTTTGCGCATCGCCGCCGGACTCGAACCCCTGCAGGCGGGTGAGGTGCGTCTCGACGGCGCTATACTTGCTGCGCCGAAGAGGGAATCGCCGCCGGAGCGACGGCCGATTGGTTTTGTTTTTCAGGATTATGTTCTCTTTCCCCATCTTACGGTCGAAAAGAATATCGCTTTCGGCCTCAAAGGCGTCTCGGACGCGAGGGCGCGCGTCGCGGATCAGCTGGCGGCG
>JAUIEG010000791.1 GCA_030428745.1 Alphaproteobacteria bacterium | reverse complement strand
TCCTGTCAATCACCGTTATGCGCGTGCGATGAGCGAGCATCATCTCATCCAACGCAGTAACTTCTTCCCTGATTTCGACAGCAAGATTGTTAAGGTAGCGGACCTCGCGCACATGATCCGCCCGCGCCGCATTCCAGTTACTAACCTGTATACCGATGAAGACGCCCACGACGACAATGACGAAGTCGAGTGCGACCGCGGTCCAGTTCTGGGCTTTCACATGTTCGATGACGCGGCGGAGGAGCATTATTTCTTCTCTTCCTGACCAAGCGACGCCAGCACCCGCTCGATAAGAACAAGATTGCCAATGCTGTTGTTTATGACCGAAGCGACGCGCGAGTACTGATATCTCAGCTCGTCGCGGATCCCCGGATCGGACATCAACCTATTGGCCGTCCCGGCCAAAACAGACGAATCCACCTCCAGCCGGCATTCGGTCGTGAAGCCCGCGATGATGTTGAAGTCGGTTAACACATCGCTGCACCCTTCTCTTATCGCGATCTGGACGTCGAGCGGTATGATCGATCTGACGGCTTGCCGGTAACTCGAGCCTTCGACGCGACTGATGGTAACGGCGTTGGATTCATCGAACGTATAGTATTCTGACAGATCGCTGCCGACTGCGCCGTCGGGCAACAGGCCGAGATGCCCCGATGATACGATCTGATCCCATGTCGCGCGATTAGGCGGCGTCGATGCAAACTCGCTTGCGCGATAGGCGGCGATAACAAGCTGGCGCGCGTCACCATCATCAGTAGACAAAAGGCGGTCCGCCTCAACAATGCTGTCTCGAACCGCTTGATAATAGTTGAGGATGTCGCTTGTGGTGACAAAGTCTCTTTGAAGGTCTGCCGTCAGGCGCTGTACATAATCTTCGCCCAGCGCCCGGTCGCCGCGCGCCTCATTCCAGTTGGCCACCTGAATACCGATGAAGACGCCGACAACGACGATCAGGAAATCGAGCGCGATGGCGGTCCATTCCTGTTTGCGGAAATGAGCGATGACGCGGCGAAGGATCATTAGCGGCTTTCCTCGATATCTGTATTCCCGCTGCCTGATTGCTCGAGCGAAGGTTCAAAGATCTCGCCACGCATTGCGGCGACCTTTGCGCCAAGTGATTTTATCAGCTCCGATTGCCGGCCCAGAACAGCGTCTGCAAAAGCCTCATAGCGGTGCCTGTTATCGGTGAAATCGTTTAGGAATGCCTGGTTCGCGGCCATTAAGGCGAACTCGCACCGGGAGTCGTCCCACTCCGACAAGTCAAGTTCGACGAGTTCGGGATAGTTGCGCGCCAGCAGCAGTCTTCCGATCTGGATATCCGTACGCAACTGCGAAATTTCTTCATTTGCCTGATCGAACGAAAGAATAGCGGTTCGGAGCGCGTTGTCCCGGATTAACACGATGCGGCCAGTGGAAATCAATTCCTTGATTGTTGGCGGATAAAAAATCACACCCGCGTAGATGTGAGACCGCATGATCGCCGCGCAGTGCCTTCCGTCGAGCTTATCGCCGCCTTTGCCTGTTTCAAAATAATTCTTCGCCTGAACGATCTGGTCATGACGGGTCTTGGCAGTTTCAAATCCGGCGTCCGCCTGCGGCGACATCTCGGAAAGCTCTTGATGAAGGCGCGCGAGGTATTGTGCTTCAATTTTGCGGTCCGCCCGAGCCGCATTCCAGTTCGAGACCTGAATGCCGAT
>JAUIEG010000075.1 GCA_030428745.1 Alphaproteobacteria bacterium | reverse complement strand
TTCCTGCATGGCGTCGACTGCGTTGCGAATGAGATTCACAATCACTTGCTGCAACTGGATGCGATCGACCATGGCCGAACCGGCATGATCGTCAAGGGCGCTCGCAACCATGACGCCGTCCGTTTCGGCGCCGATCAGCGCAATCAGGCAACTCTCTTCAACGATGCGGTTGATGGAATGAAGCGCTCTTTCGGTTTCGCGGTTGCGCAGAAAATCGCGCATTTGCCGAATGACGCCGCTGCCGCGGCGTATTTCAGAGACAGCATCCTCTATCAAGGCGAGCGCATCGTCCTTGCCGTCAAAAGACGCTTTTTTCAGGGTGAGCGACGCGGCGCCGGCGAGACTGGCGGCGGCGGTGAGGGGCTGGTTCAATTCATGCGCGATGGATGTCGCAATCTCTCCCATGGCGCCGATGCGGCCAGCATGCTGGAGTTGAAGCTGGGTGTCTTCCAGGCGGCGCTCTGTTGCTTTCTGGCGGCTTACATCTTCGATAAAGCCGACAAAAATACGCTCATTCTCGTCGAATTCTGAAATATGAAGCACGGCCGGAAAGACTTCGCCGCTTTTGCGTCGGGCGGTCACGGGCCGGGCCCGTCCGATCACCTTGGCCTTACCGGTTTCGATATAGCGCCGCATATAGCCGTCATGAAGCGAGTGGTCGGGCTCAGGCATTAAAACGCTCACATTCTTGCCGAGCACTTCGGTTTCAGCAAAGCCGAACATAGCCTGCGCCATACGGCTGAAGATCAGGATTTCGCCTGATTCATTGATCGTGATGACAGCGTTGGGCGAGGCGTTGATGACCGAGCGCAAGAATCGCTCGCTCTCCATCTTATCGCCGCCTTTTTCCGTCATGGGCTGAGCCGTCCCTGGTTCAATCGTTAACGAATGGCCCTATCCACGCGCCGCCGCAAGAGGATAGGCGGCGGTGGCGGCCGGTGCGGTTACTCATTTTGTCGCAGATGCGAAGAAAAACAGCGCCGGTTGATTTCAATCAAGCCGAAAATACGATTGAATCGCCATCTAGATTCAAGGCATGCGGGAGTCTGCAGGGGCGCGTTGCGTCGCTACGCCCGCGCTCACACCTTTCGCGCCACTTCCGGCGCAAACCGACGGGGAACATGATGGCTAACACTCGCGTCGCCCAACGCGGTCTCGGCACTGACGGGATGCTGATCGCGCTCTTTCTCGGCATCGGCGTTTTTTACTGGCTCCTGGTCGCCGCGCGCGCCATGGATCCGTTAATATCGTTTCACGCCTATGTTTTCATCATCGCGTTCACGGCGGGACTTTTCGGTCTGGTCATGTATGCGACCAAAGAGCCGGGGGATGAAACAGGATATCAGACCGCGGTGGTTAAAGCGGGAACCTTCGCCTCAATGTTCTGGGGCGTCGCCGGTTTTCTTGTGGGCGTCATCATCGCCTTTCAGCTCGCTTTTCCGAACTTTCTTTATTTCGATGAGCTTGGCTGGACCAACTTCGGACGTCTGCGGCCCTTACACACCTCCGCGGTGATTTTCGCTTTTGGCGGCAATGTCCTCATTGCCACATCGTTTTATGTGGTGCAGCGCACCTGCCGCGCGCGTCTCGCGGGCGGGCTTGCGCCATGGTTTGTGTTCTGGGGCTACAATCTTTTTATCGTCGTTGCGGCGACCGGTTATCTTGCAGGCGTCACGCAGTCGCGCGAATACGCCGAACCGGAATGGTACGCCGATCTCTGGCTGACGCTTGTCTGGGTTGTCTATCTGCTCACTTTCCTCGGCACGATCTGGAAGCGCAAGGAGCCGCATATCTATGTGGCGAACTGGTTCTATCTGTCCTTCATCGTCACCATCGCCATGTTGCACATTGTCAACAATCTGGCGTGGCCGGTGTCGATTTTCAGCTCGAAGAGTTATTCCCTGTTTGCAGGGGTTCAGGACGCGCTGACCCAGTGGTGGTACGGCCATAACGCGGTGGGCTTCTTCCTCACCACGGGCTTCCTCGCCATCATGTATTACTTCATTCCGAAGCGGGCGGAGCGGCCGGTTTATTCCTACCGCCTGTCCATCGTCCACTTCTGGTCGCTGATCTTCATCTATATCTGGGCCGGACCGCACCACCTTCATTACACGGCGCTGCCCGAATGGGCGCAGACGCTGGGCATGACTTTCTCGATCATGCTGTGGATGCCGTCCTGGGGCGGGATGATCAACGGCCTGATGACGCTGTCGGGCGCCTGGGACAAACTCCGCACCGATCCGGTCTTGCGGATGATGGTGGTCTCCGTCGCCTTCTACGGCATGTCGACTTTCGAAGGGCCTGTGATGTCGGTGCGCGCCGTGAACTCGCTGTCGCACTACACCGACTGGACCATCGGTCACGTCCATTCCGGCGCTCTTGGCTGGGTCGGCTACATCTCCTTCGGCGCGCTTTACTGCCTCGTGCCGTGGTTGTGGAAACGCAAGGATCTTTACTCCCGCGCGCTCGTTGAATGGCATTTCTGGATTTCGACCATCGGCATCGTTCTTTACATCACGTCGATGTGGGTGTCGGGGATTATGCAGGGTCTGATGTGGCGCGCCTATAACGCTTTCGGTTTCCTCGAATTCTCTTTCGTCGAAACCGTGGAGGCGATGCATCCCTACTATATCATTCGGGGAACCGGCGGGACTTTGTTCCTCATCGGCGCCCTGATCATGGCCTACAATCTGTGGCGGACGGCGCGCGGCGATCTGCGCGCTGGCGAAAAACGGCCCGCCATGGCGATGCAGCCGGCGCTGGCGGAATAGGGAGATTTCAATGCTGAACCGTCACGAACTTCTCGAAAAGCATGGCTGGCTTTTGACTGTCGCCATTCTTGTCGTCGTTTCGATCGGCGGCGTCGTCGAAATCGCGCCGCTGTTCTATCTCGAATCGACGATTGAAAAGGTGGAGGGCGTTCGTCCCTATTCGCCGCTCGAACAGAAGGGCCGCAACATCTACATTCGCGAAGGGTGTTATGTCTGCCATTCGCAACAGGTGCGGCCCTTGCGCGACGAGGTGGAGCGCTATGGCCATTACTCGCTTGCGGCCGAGAGCATGTACGATCATCCGTTTCAGTGGGGGTCGAAGCGCACAGGACCGGACCTTGCGCGCGTCGGCGGCAAATATTCCGACGACTGGCATCGCCAGCACATGATCGACCCGCGCAGTCTCGTGCCGGAATCGGTTATGCCGCCTTACAAGTTCCTTGCGGACAACCGGCTCGACTTTGAACATATCGAAGCGGATTTGAAAGCGCTGCGCGCTGTCGGCGTTCCATACACCGATGAAATGATTGAAGCGGCGAAGTCGGACATTGCGACCCAGCTCGATCCTTTCGCGGACGACTATGACGGCTTCATGGCCCGTTATCCAAAAGCGCAAGTGCGCGACTTTGACGGCGATCCGCGAAAGATCACGGAAATGGATGCGCTGATCGCCTATATGCAGATCCTCGGCACGATGGTCGATTTCGAGACCTACAAGGCCGAAGAAAATTACCGGTAGGGAGGGCGCGATGTACGAAACCCTTTCATCCTTTGCGCAAACGGGCGGGCTTATTCTTTTCATCATCGCCTTTGTGCTGGTGCTGATTTACGCGCTTGCGCCCGGCAACCGTGAACGATTTGAACATGCGCGGCGGATTCCGCTCGAAGATGAGGAAGATGGCGATGTCAGATAAGGAAGTCGACGAGCATTCAGGCGTCGAAACCACGGGCCATTCCTGGGACGGCATCAAGGAGTTGAACAATCCGTTGCCGCGCTGGTGGCTGATTGTGTTCTGGGTCTGTGTCGCCTGGTCAATCGGGTATTGGGTGCTCATGCCGTCCTGGCCGGGTATCAGCGGTTATCTTAAAGGCACGCGCAATCATTCCGAACGCGCCAATGTGGAAGTGGCCGTGGCTGAGCTGGACGCACAGCGCGCCGACGCAACGCGCCGGCTCCTGACAGCGCCCAATATGGAGACGATCGAAAACGATCCGGATCTTCAGGCATTTGCGCTCGCCGCTGGTGAATCACTCTTCGGCGATAACTGCGCCACTTGCCATGGCGCCGGCGGTCAGGGTTTTAAAGGCTATCCCAACCTTAATGACGACGACTGGCTGTGGGGCGGCAAGCTTGAAGATATTCGCCAGACAATCCGTTACGGCATCCGTTCCGGCCATGAGGACGCCCATATCTCGTTGATGCAGGCTTATGGTTCCGGCGGGCTGTTGCCGCGCGATACCGTGGACGACCTCGTTCACTATGTGCGCAGCCTTTCGGGACAGGAGCACGATGCTGAAGCCGCCGCGCGCGCTGCGCCGGCTTTCGAGGTCCAATGCGTGCAATGCCATGGGGCTGACGGGAAGGGCGATCAGTCGCAGGGCGCCCCGAACCTCACCGACCCCATATGGCTTTATGGTGGCGATGCGGCGACTATTCGCGAAACGCTCTGGAATGGCCGCGGCGGCGTCATGCCCACATGGGAAGGACGTCTGAGCGAAGAGGAAATCCTCGCGCTTGCGGTTTATGTCCACTCACTTGGCGGCGGCGAGTAGCCGCCCGAAGGCAAAAAAAATGTCAGTAAACGAACCGGCGCCGTCGTCTGATCTCAGCGGCGGCGTGGTGCGCCATAATGTCGAGGCGGTCAACGCCGCCGGAACGCGTACGCTCTATAAAGCCCGCGAGCCGATCTATCCGAAGCGCGTCAAAGGCACATTCCGTAATCTTAAATGGATCATCATGGCGGTGACGCTCGGCGTCTATTATCTCGTGCCGTGGATCCGCTGGCCGCGCGGTCCGGGTGAGCCCGATCAGGCGGTGCTCGTGGATTTCGCGGGACGCCGCTTTTATTTCTTCTTCATCGAGATCTGGCCGGACCAGCTCTATTTTCTCACCGGCGTTCTCATCATCGCCGCTCTGTCCTTATTCCTCGCGACCGCGCTTTTTGGGCGTGTCTGGTGCGGCTATTCCTGTCCGCAGACCGTGTGGACCGATCTTTATGTCTGGGTCGAGCGCAAGATCGAAGGCGACCGCAATGCGCGCATGAAACTCGCCAAGGCGAAATGGACCGCCGACAAGATCCGCAAGCGCGTGACGAAACATGCGATCTGGATTCTGATCGGTATGGCCACCGGCGGCGCGTGGATTTTGTATTTTCACGATGCGCCGAGCCTCGCCCGTGACTTTTTCAGCGGCGACGCGCCCTTCACCTCCTATTTCTTCTTCGCGCTTCTGACGCTGACGACCTATCTGTTCGCCGGCTCCATGCGCGAACAGGTCTGCACTTACATGTGTCCGTGGCCGCGCATTCAGGCCGCGCTCACGGATGAGGAAACGCTGGAGGTCACCTATAAGGTTGACCGCGGCGAACCGCGCGGCCCGCACAAAAAAGGCGACACCTGGGAGGGCCGGGGCGATTGCGTCTCCTGCCGCGCCTGCGTCATCTCCTGTCCCATGGGCATCGACATTCGCGAAGGGGCGCAGCTTGAATGCATCAACTGCGCGCTCTGTATCGACGCTTGCGATGACATCATGAAAAAGGTCGGCCGCCCGACGGGGCTGATCGCCTATGACACCGACGCCAACATAGCGCGCCGCGAGGCTGGCGAGAAAACCACAGTGAAACTGGTGCGTCCGCGCACCATCCTCTACGGTTCAGTGCTGGCCTTTGTCTGCGCCTTGATGATTTACGGCCTGTCGACGCAGGCGACCATGGTGGTCAATGTTCTGCGGGACCGTGCGCCGCCCTTCATCCTTATGTCAGACGGCTCTATCCGCAACGCCTATACGGTGAAGATCGTCAACCGCGAGAATTATACGCGCGAACTCAAGATCACGGTCGAAGGTCCTGACGGCATGACTGTGGGCGCGGTCGGTGAAGAGGCGGAAGGCGCGACCGTCATGCTCGATGCGCCAGGCGACACGGTCCGGTCTGTGCGCATCTTTGCGACGATGCCGCCGGGCGGCGTCAAGGGCGCATCGGCGCCGGTGATTGTGCGTGTCACCGATCCGGATACCGGTGAGGAAATCCTGAACCCCACCGTCTTTATGGCCGGGAGGGAGTGATGTCCGGAGAAGACCACGTCAAAGGCAAGCTGACCGGACGGCATGTCCTCTTGATGGTGATCGCCTTTTTCGGGGTCATGCTCGTCGCTAATGTGATTTTCATCCGCGCGGCGGTGACCACCTTTCCGGGCGTGTCAGAGGAAAAGTCCTATTTTCAGGGGATTCACTATAATGACACGCTCGCCGAGCGCGACGCGCAAAGCCGCCTTGGCTGGGCGGCGGAAGTGATGGAGGTCGCCCGCGACGGGGAAGGGGGCCGTATTGTCATCCGCATGGTCAAGGACGATGCGGCGCTGACGAACCTTGCGCTGACGGGCGTTCTCAAACGCCCGGCCCACAGCACCGAGGACCAGGACCTTGCCTTTAATCCTCTCGGTGAGGGACTATATGAAGCGGAGGTCGCCGCTTTCGGTCCGGGCGCATGGGATATGGCCCTGCGTGCGGAAAACAGCCTTGGCGAGACCCTTGACGCGGAAGCGAGGATTATCGCGCCATGAGCGCAACCAACACCCTGGAACAGGCGCCCGGCTGTCCCAGCGGCCTTGAACCGGCCGCCGACGCCGGAGTGATCGATCCTGCGCCTTTCGTGCGCCGCACCAAGGACGGCGCGAAGGCGCTTGAGCTGTCAGTCTATGGCGCCAAATGCGGCGGCTGCATTTCCAAGATCGAGGGCGGCCTGAACGCGCTGCCCGGCGTTGAGAATACACGGTTGAATTTGTCGACCGGCAAGCTTGCTGTGTCATGGCGCGGCGAGGCCACCCGTCCCCGCGACATTACTGAAAAGATATCCGATCTCGGTTACCGCGCCGCGCCGTTCGATCCGCATGTGGCGGCGCAGGAAAACGACGCCGAAGGAAAATTCCTTCTGCGCTGCCTTGCGGTCGCCGGTTTCGCCATGGCGAACATCATGCTGCTGTCGGTCGCTGTCTGGGCGGGCGCCGGCGGCGAGATGGGGCCGGCGACGCGGATGATGATGCACTGGATTTCCGGCATGATCGCCATTCCCGCCGCCATGTTTGCGGGACGCCCGTTTTTCCGGTCCGCCTGGAGCGCGCTTCGAAAGGGAAGCGCCAATATGGACGTGCCGATTTCACTGGCCGTTCTGTTGTCGCTTGGCATCTCGATTTACGAAACCCTCAATCACGGGACCGAAGCCTATTTTGACGCGGCGGTGATGCTGCTCTTCTTCCTGCTGATCGGGCGTTTTCTCGATCATCGCTTGCGCGCCCGCGCGCGCGAAGCGGCGCAGAGTCTTCTCGCCCTTCAGGCGACGACCGCAAGCCGGTTGAAGGCCGACGGAACGCTCGAAGCCGTCTCCGCGCGTGATATCAATCCGGACGACCGTATCCTGTTGTCGCCCGGCGACCGCGCGCCGGTGAATGGCGTTGTCGAGGACGGCGCCTCGGAAGTTGATGTTTCTCTCGTCACTGGTGAGAGCGCGCCGGCGCATATGAAGACAGGCGACACGCTTTATTCCGGCGTCCTGAATATGTCGTCGCGCCTTGTCATGCGCGCCACGGCGCGGGCCGAGGATTCGCTGATCGCCGATCTCACGCGCCTCATCGAGGCGGGCGAACAGGGCAAGAGCAAATATGTGCGCCTCGCCGACCGCGCCGCGGCGCTTTATGTGCCGGTGGTGCACACGCTGGCGCTCGCGACTTTTGTGGGCTGGCTGGTCATCGGCGACGCATCCTTGCGCGTCGCCGCCATGAACGCCATCGCGGTTCTTATTATCACTTGTCCTTGTGCGCTCGGCCTTGCGGCGCCGGCGGTGCAGGTTGTGGCGACCGGCCGTCTCTTTAAGGAAGGCGTGCTCGTGAAATCCGGCGATGCGCTGGAGCGGTTGGCGGAAGTCGACGCCTTTGTGTTCGACAAGACCGGCACCTTGACGCTGGGCCGCATGCGTCTCTCGAACCGGAATGAAATTTCAGACGACATCTTGATGCAAGCCGCCTCGCTTGCGCGCGCGAGCCGTCATCCGCTGGCGAGAGCGGTTGTGATGGCGGCGGGGGCGGGCAAGCTCGCTGATGATGTTCACGACGCGCCCGGCTATGGCGTTGAAGGCGTCATCAATGGCGAAAAAGCACGCTTCGGCCGCGCCGACTGGGTGGGCGCGACAAGCGATGGCGATAACGCCGTCAGCGAAGCGTGGTTCAAGCTTGGCGACAGCGCGCCGGTGCGGTTCCTGTTCGAAGATTCATTGCGCGGCGACGCGGCGGACACCCTCGCGGCGCTCGATCATCGCGGCATCGCCGCCGAAATGCTGACCGGTGACCGCAAGGCGCCGGCGGCGCGTATCGCGGATGCGGCAGGCCTTGCCGCGTGGCGCGCGGAAATGACGCCCGCTGATAAAATCGGCCGCCTGAAAGAGCTTGCCGACAAAGGCGTTAAAACCGCCATGGTTGGCGACGGTCTGAATGACGCTCCGGCGCTTGCGGCGGCGCACGCCTCGTTGTCGCCCGGCACGGCGGCGGACGCCAGTCAGGCGGCGGCGGATTTTGTGTTTCAAGGCGATGGCCTCGCCCCGGTGCTGACGGCGTTTGATGTCGCCAAACAGGCGCGCCGGCGTGTGCTTGAGAATTTCGGCTTTGCGGCGCTTTACAACGCCTGCGCCATTCCGCTGGCGGTCTTCGGTTTTGTCACGCCGCTGATTGCGGCGCTCGCCATGTCCGGCTCATCGGTGATCGTGACGCTCAATGCGCTGCGTATGAAAACGAAGAAGTCCGCCTTATGAGCGCGCTTCTCTATCTCATTCCCATTGCGCTTTTGATGGGCGGAGGCGCGCTGCTCGCATTTTTCTGGTCGGTGAAGTCCGGTCAGTATGACGATCTCGACGGCGCAGCCGAGCGCATCCTGCTCGATGACGATTTGGAAGATGAGAGTGAGATAAACTAGACGCCAAGCGCGTCGCGCATGCGATACCAGGTCATACCGAGCGCCAGCATCGGCCCGCCTATTGTGTCCGCGGCGGGAATGCGGAAATGGC
>JAUIEG010000074.1 GCA_030428745.1 Alphaproteobacteria bacterium | reverse complement strand
GAGCGTTCAAGCCGGAACGGCTTGAGGTGACGGACGAGTCTCACCTTCATGCGGGCCATGCCGGCGCCCGGGAAGGGGGCCAGTCCCATTTCCGGCTTCTGATTGTGGCGTCCGCTTTCGAGGGGCTTAGCCGCGTCGCTCGTCAGCGTATGGTGAACGATGTCTTGCGCGAGGAGTTGCAAGGGCCGATTCATGCGCTCGCCATGAAAACGCTGACGCCGGAAGAAGCGGCGGCGTAAGGCCGAATGGAAAAGCAATAGTTATGGAACTCCCCGGCGCGCCTGCAACCTACGCCATCATCATCGCGAATCTCGTGGCCAGCGTATACGGCCTTTCTTTCGATCGAGGCTTTGTGGGCTCATTCGCCTTCAATGTGGGTGCGCTTGTCAATGCGAAGCAGCACTATCGGATTTTTACGTCATCGTTCCTGCACGGAGATTATTTCCATCTCCTGTTTAATATGATGACGCTGTTCTTTTTCGGACCGCCGGTGGAACGGCTTCTCGGTACTGACGGTTTTCTGGTGATTTTCTTCGGCGCTGTTCTCGCGAGCGGCATCGTCTCTTTTTACGTGAACCGAAACAATCTCGCTTACACATCGCTTGGCGCGTCTGACGGTGTTTCCGGCGTTGTGTTGTCGTTCTGTCTCTTCGCGCCGTTATACCCGATATATTTCATGTTCGTGCCGATCCCGATTCCAGCGATCGTTTATGGCGTGGTCTACATCCTCATTTCGGCCAATATGATCGGCCGCTTCGGCGGGCGCGTCGCCCATGAGGCGCATCTCGCCGGGGCGATCGCCGGCGTGATTTTGACCATCGCCATGCGCCCTGGCATCGTCGCCCAGATATTTTCCTGAGTGCTGGCTGCAGGTGCGTGGCCCCTTTGTTCCGGAAAACAATGGCTTATGCCTCAAGATTAGGCGGCCTCCTGAACGCTGGCCCGGCGAACTTTCCCGCGCTTGAAGGCGTGCTATAGTCGGCTGGAGAGGCATGGGGGCGTAGCAGCAGTCAATGAGTCGCTTTGAACTTCCCGAAGGTGTTCCGGCTGATAATGAAGGCCTGAAGGCGGACACGCGATTTTCCGCGCCCGATATGGCCACGCCGCAGTTCGCTGGAACCGGCGCAGACTATTCTCGCGTCGTCGTTGTCGTCGATGAGGATGAAGACGAGGAAAACGAAACCGAGGTCATCGTCAAAAAAGAAGACGACGACGAGGACGACGCCATCCCTTTTCCCATGCCGCCCATGCCCTGGCTTGCCGCAGGCGGTGCGGCGCTGGCGCTGGTGGCGCTCGCCTTTATCGTTTCCAATGAACAGGTTGAGCCACAGCCCTATTGTTCCCAGCAACCTGACTGGAACCAGTATAACTGTATTCCGGACTAGGACTTAGGCAGTACGGTCGGCTTGGGCCGCGCCCCGTTCGCGCATGATCTTCTGATAGGCGTAATTGACCTTCTGCGTCGCGAGAACAGCGGCTTTCGAAATCTCTTCATCAAGACCAAGCGACGCGAAAGTGTCAGGATGGACGGCCTTCATGCGCGCCTTGTAAGCGGCGCGAATTTCTTCGTTGCTGGCTGTCGGCGCGATGCGCAGCATGGCGTAAGGGTCGAAGTTTTTCTGCGGCGCCTCTGGTTTCTGACTGGTCGAAAAATCCTCGCCGTAGATTTTCGATTTGCCGCTTTCTTCCGTGCTGGCCTTGCCTTCCACGATCGTTGCAATCTGGCTCTTGGCGATGATCATGGTTTCGCCGTCGCCAAGGCGGACAGGGATAAAGGCGCGACCGTCATTAAGAAGATCGGAAGCGCGCTCACCGAGGCTCAAGAACATGGTGGCGGGGACAGGCTTGTCGGCGCCCGCGAGCGTCAGCAGGACATTGGCCTCATTGCGATGCCGATAGGTCTTCTGCTTTGTATCGAAAACGGTCATCTCAGGGTTCCGTTTCGCCTTGCGGCGGTTCGAAACGGGACTTGCAACGGCCTTGCCAGTTTAACCTTTAGGAAAATTAACCGTCCAAGCCTTTGGGTTCATTCGGGTCGCGCTCCATCCAGACCATGAGATAGCGGGCCGGAAAGGCCCAGGCGATCCCGGCGACGAGAAAATAGGCGGCCTTGAGAAGCTGTATATTCGGCACCAGTTCGCCGAGCGCCGCCGCGGCGAAAAAATAAAGCATCAGCGCCGGCAGAAAGAGAAGAAAGCCGATCAGTTTTTTGATGCGAGGGCTCATGGACGCTTCCAGTCGGGGCCGCGACGCGGGGTCGCGGGCGTAAAAGAGACAAATGTCCTAAAGGACCGTCATGGCCTCTAGCATTTCCAGCACTCCTTCGCAAAACGCCAGCACAAACCGCCGTGTCGCCCTATGGCTCTTTGTCATGTGCGGACTGGTCGCCGCCATGGTGATCGTCGGCGGCGCTACGCGGCTGACGGATTCAGGTCTTTCCATAGTCGAATGGCGGCCCGTTACGGGCGCGATCCCGCCAATGAGTGAGGCCGACTGGCTGTCGGAGTTCGAGAAATACAAAACCATTCCTGAATATGAGGAAGTGAATTTCGGTATGAGCCTCGCCGAGTTCAAACAGATTTACTGGTGGGAGTGGGGCCACCGATTGCTGGGCCGCGTCATTGGTTTCGCGTTTCTTCTGCCGCTGATTTTTTTCGCGGCGACGAGGCAATTGACGCGTGATCTGTCTATCAAACTTGCAGGCCTTTTTGTTCTTGGCGGCATGCAGGGCGCGCTCGGATGGTGGATGGTGTCGTCGGGCCTCGCGGATCGTGTCGATGTCAGTCAGTACCGGCTTGCGGCGCATCTGTCTTTGGCGGTGCTTTTATTCGCTGCGATGTTCTGGCTGGCGCTCGATCTCTGGCCTCAGAAAAAAATTGCAGCGCCGGAAAAGTTTCGCATTGGCGCTTTGGCGCTCGCGGGAGGCGTCTTTGCGCAGATGGTGCTCGGCGCTTTCGTGGCGGGGCTCCGGGCAGGGCGCACCTTCAACACATGGCCCCTGATGGACGGCAAGTTTTTTCCTGACGGGTATTTCAACACGCCTGCGACTTTCCACGATCTCTTCGAGACCATGGCGGCGGTGCAGTTCAACCACCGTATCGGCGCTTATCTTCTCGCGGGCGCCGCCGTCTGGTTTTATCTCGCTGCGCGCAAGGCGCGGTATGAGGCGCGCGCGCGGCTCGTGCTCGCAGCGGTGGGACTTCAGATCGTGCTTGGCGTGTGGACCGTGCTCGCCGCGACGCCAGTCGCCCTCGGCCTTCTCCATCAGGCGGGCGCCCTGATCGTCATTGCTTCGGCTCTTTACGCCGCGCATGGATTAGCAAAAAACTGACATTCGTCAGATATTGGGCGGCTGGACCACAGAATACGAAAGATACTGGTTCAAGCACTGATTTGACGGCGTTGCAGATTTATGCAATTAGTTGTGCAATTAATTGCATATAAGAGCTTTCATGAAACCCCAACCCTTTATCGATGCCCATGCGCTCCGGCACGCATTTGTGGGTAATGCGCTCGCCCGCCTTGTTGATATGATCGCCGAGCAAGGCGATGCGCTGCTGAATGTGGCGGGCCTCAACATTCCCTCGCGCGCCGCTTCAACAATGTTGTTGATCGAGGAGCGGGGGGATCTTTCTATCGCCGACATAACGCGCGAGTTGCACCAACCGCATCAGCTTGTTGCGCAACGCATTGACCTGCTAGCTGAGGAAGGGCTGGTAGTGCGTGTGTCCGATCCGAGTGATGGCCGACGCAAGATTTTGAGATTGTCATCAAAAGGCAAAAAGGAAGCGGCGATTATGAAAGAGCGCCTCCAAGGCGCCGCGATCGCTTTTGATGGAATTTTTGATGAAATCGGCGTCAACCTATCTGAGGCGGCAGAGGCTGCGTCGGTTGCATTAGAACGTGCGAACCTTACTGAGCGAATAAATGCAGTGAATCACAAGCCGAGACTGAAGAAAAACCAGAGAGCAACAACGAGATAAAAATGTTCAACAAGGCATTCATATTCAGTCATCTTACTTTTCTTCTTTGTCTGACAGGGTGTGTGAGCTATGCGCCGGTTCCAGCGGATAAACAGTCATATAGTAAAGCCGCCATTACGGAAGATTTCGATGCGTTTTTAAACTTTGTGAAAGGAACGCACCCGGATTTGTCCTATTCGGCTGACTTGTCGGAACTTGACGAAACCGCTGACAATGTCAGGCGTTCTTTTCATGATGGAATGACGATGCGTGAAATCTGGATGGAGATGGCGCGCGTGAATCCGCCATTTCATGACGCACATGTCGGCTTGCGTCGCCCCGTCGCTGCGTTGGAAGTTTATCAAAAACAGGGCGGCGTACTCTTTCCTGCGCAGATTGTCTTCGGCGGGAATGGCGTGATGCGTCTTGGCCCCGGCGTCGAGGGCGCCGCTGGCGCTGAAGTTCTGTCAATCAATGGCGTCGGCGCGGACGCCATTGTAAGAACGCTTCTGCCTCGAATGCGTGGAGAGACCGAAGCGCTGCGACGGCTCGTATTGGGGCGGTACTTTTCTCAATATTTCTGGATCGCTTATGGCGGATTTGAAACCTACGCCGTGCGGATTAACAAAAATGGGAGAACGCGCACCTTGACCTTGAAGGCGGGCGCAAACAGCGAGCCGCAAGAAGGTGAAACCCTGTTCACCTATGAGAGAATTGATTCGGCCACAGGCTATCTCAACGTCACCACTTTCGAGATAGAGCATAAGGAGCGGTTTGAAGATTTTCTTGAAACTGCTTTTGCGCAAATCCAGCAGGATGGTGTTACGCGTCTAATTATCGACCTTCGCGAAAACGGCGGCGGCGCCCGCGACCTCAGCGATCTTTTGATGGCGTATTTAACGGACAAGCCGTATTCTGCGATTTCCAGGGTTAAGGCGCGAGTTACGCCAGAGAATGTCAAGCGAATTCCAGGTGCGAAAATCGGCGACGTAGTTTCCCTTCCTTTTAAGCAACCGGTGTCTCCGCCAGAGGCATATCCAATGCGATTTGATGGAGACGTCTATGCGTTGATCGGTGGGATCACTTATTCACAGGCAATCGTGTTCGCTGCGACATTGCAGGATTATGGTATTGCCACGCTTGCTGGCGAGAAAACACAAGGGCCCGCCAACCAGACCGGCCAAGTGCAAAAGCATACTCTGGCGAATACCACGCTCGAAGCGTTGGCCCCGATTTACATTTTTACACGGGCAAGCGGCGATACATCCCGTCAAGGCGTCGTTCCCGATTTCGAAATTGCCAATGATCCACTGGATCCTATGGAAAGCGTGCATTTGCTACTCGCCAAAATTAGCACATCCACCGACTAGACGTTCTATATTTGGCGGAAAGCGGTTGCAGGTTGCGTTAGGGAACGCGCCGCTTCATAGAGCGTGCATTCACAGATTGAGCCCTTTGGGGACGGCATGCTATGAAAATATCGCGCAAATTGTCGTTGGCCACATTGTTGACGGCGTTTTTTTTAACGATCATCTACTTTGCTGCGCCAGTTTATCTGTTCTTCGCCGAAGACCATCCGGACATGACCGGGCCTTTCGGCTGGGAGACGGTTCCCGATGAGGCGCCTTATACGGAAGGTGTTGTCGATCCGCGCTACAGGGCGGCGGCGAAAAAGGCGCAAGCCATAATCGCCGAGCATCGCGCCTCCATCCATGCACCAGCGCTTTCCGCCGCCATTGCGATTGACGGCGAGCTGGTCTGGTCCGCGGCCAGCGGATGGGCCGATCTCCGCGCTGAGAATTTGGCGACGCCGCAAACGCTCTTTCGCGTCGGCTCCACCTCCAAGGCGGTGACGGGGACTCTTTTTGCGCGGCTTGTTGATGCTGACGTCATTGATGTTAACGCGCCGATTTCCGACTATCTGACCAGCCTGCCCAATGAAAAGTGGAGCGATATCACGCCGCGTCAGCTTGCGTCGCATACGGCCGGCATTCCAAGCTATGAAGGCAATGGCGATTATGTCGGCATGTACCGCGCGCTTGCGTTGCGTGAACATCATGACGACGTGGTCGAAGGGCTTTCCTATTTTGACGGGTCGCCGCTACTGTTCGAGCCCGGAGATGAATTTGAATATTCATCTTTCGACACGGTGCTTCTCTCGGTCGTCCTGCAGGAAGCAGGCGGCGCGCCGTTTCAGCAGTTGATGAAGGACTGGGTGACAAACCCTCTCGGTATAGAAACGCCTTTGCCTGACGCGCAGGATGACCGCCATGCGCAATCCTATTTGCGCAATAATGACAAGGTTCGTCGCTGGTGGAAGGTTGATTTAAGCCATAAGCTTGCGGGCGGCGGATTTATGGCGACGCCCTCCGACCTCGCGCTGATGGGCGCCGCCTGGCTTGATGATGAATTTATATCCGCCGATACGCGCGACATGTTCTGGACGCCGCAACGCCTCGCTGACGGCAGCGTCAATGAACAGGGTTACGCCATGAATTGGCGCTTCGCCGATGAGATGTGGTGGACAGATGACATGCCCTACGCGAACGCCAATCATGGCGGCGTGTCCAAAGGTTCACAGGCATGGCTAATTGTCATTCCAGAAAAACAGATGACGATTGCGTTCGCCATTAATACACGCACTGATCCGTTTAGTGACTTCGGTCGGGTGCATGCACCGCTGGCTGCGGCGTTTCTCAACGAAGGACAATAACCCCGCCGTAAGGCGATCTACTCCTGATTAAGATTGATTGGAATGATCAGGCTGTCTTCTCCGGTTTCCGGTGTTTCGCCGCGCGGTGAGACGGGGTCGCCGACAGGTACAGAAAGCGCGTTTTTCAGGCTGCTTGCCGGCGCGATGCGGATGACCGGTCCATCCTCGCCATTGGCGACGCCAAAAGCGACCGCGCCATTACGGTATAGCCCGCCAAGATTGCCGCCGGTGACGCCAAAGGCTTCACCGCCTTCGACCCCGGGCAGGCTGTCCGTCGCGGACAGTTTCACTACGCCATGGGCCTTGCCGTCGACCCGGTCGAAGACATGGATGGCGCCGTTCGATAGATCGACCAGCAGGATTTCGCCGGTCATGACGGAAGGATCCTCAGCATCGGCGGCGGCGAGGACGGCGAGAGTTTCCGGCCTGCTGACCGACGCTCTTGCGATGGGCGCCGCGAAGGCGTTCTCGCCCGAGAGACGGTAGATATTGCCGTTATCCGCCGCCACAAGCAGGCTTCCGTCGATATCGACGGCGCAGCTCACAAGATTGTCTGGCGTTTCAAGCGCGGGACCGTTCTCCGCGGTGACGCCTTCCTCCGACGCCGAAAGGTTGAAAACCTGGACCTTGCTGTTCTGGACGACAAATAGCGATGGCGTGGGCGCGTTCATCGCGCGCCCCATGCAAAAGCTGCGCACAGCGCCTCGGATTGCAGGGCCGCCGTCAAGCGGCAGAAACGCCCGGCTGTTATTGTCGACGCCGTAAAACCGGAATGTGTTTTCCGCTGCGTCGAGAAAAGCGACAAAGCCCGCCGCCTGCGGGCCGAAACCGAAATATCCGACTTCAATCCCATCTGCATCGAAGCCGTCAATGCGCGAGACTTCGTTGCCGTCTTCCATGCTGTAAGAAACGACGCCCGCCGACGTTGCGACGATCATCGTGCTGTTGAAGGCAAGAGTGGGGTGGCGCCAGAAGGCGATGCCGGTCGCCGCCGCCGGAAGACCGGGCAACTCGTCGCTCACCGGAGCCTGGTCGACTTCGGCAATCTCGGGCGTCGCCGGTGAAGTATCCGCTGCTTTTCGGTCGCAAGCGGCGATGAGCGCGAGAAGGGTCAGGCAGGCTGTCAGGCAGGCGGAGGGCAGTCGCATTCAATACTCCGTATCAGGATTTTTCGTCTGTTAAATTTTTATCGCGTTTCCAGGTGTAGGTGCGCCGTTCGCCCCATTCGCCGTCAACCACATCGAAGCTGGTGGTGACATGGGTGTCAGCGTCAGGGTTTGCGGCCTTATGCCCCTGTTCAGCGGCGGCGCCATCGGGCGTGTAAAAAGTCTGCAGCAGTTTGTTCGCATCGTCTTCCGGCCATAGCGATCCGATTCCGAAGGCGCCGCCAATGCCGAATTGTTCAAGCACGGCTTCGCCTTTGCCGGGATGCCAATATTGGCGAAAGCGCCAGAAATCCTGCGTTGGCTTGCCGTCGACGATCCCATAGAGGCGGCCAGTGATCGAATGGGCGTAGTCGGCCTTCCATTCCATGACATAGGCTTCCATGGGCTCATTCTCGCCCTGGTGAGCGGCGTTGGACGTGATCCAGCGCCCGCCGTCGCGAGAAAGGAAGTCATTGTCGTCAAGGAACCATTGCGGGGCCGGGGTGCTTTGAACGGACTCGGGGTCGAGTGCTGAGGCTGGGGCCGCAGCAGCGAAAATCAGAAATAATAGGGAGAACAGGCGCATAAGGATGCTCCTCGATTGAGATTTGGTTATGCGCCCCCGTCCGGACTGGACGTTGCGGCAAGCTTCCTGCGACGCGGTTTCCCGGTCAAGTTCAGGCGGCTTAACAGTTTGGACAGGCGCGGCCTATTTGTGAGGTATGAAAATACCACACAAATAATCACCTGTTTTCTATATATTTCTCGCAAAGGTGTTGACCAAAATGGAAGAGGGCGGTACCTGCCGCGCTTCCAATGGCGGGAGCGCCTTTCGCGCCCTCCGCCCGACAAGTTTTAACACAAGGCAGTCATGCCAAGCCCGCAGGGAATAAGACCCATGAAAACCTACGCCATGAAACCGGCGGAAGCGGAAGCGCAGAAGAGCTGGATCGTGATCGACGCCGAGGGCCTCGTTGTCGGCCGCCTCGCATCCATCATCGCCATGCGCCTTCGCGGCAAGCACAAACCCGCCTATACGCCGCATGTGGATTGCGGCGACAATGTCATCGTCGTCAATGCCGAGAAGGTCGTCTTCACCGGCAACAAGCTGAGCGACAAGAAATTCTACTGGCACACCGGCTATCCGGGCGGCATCAAGGAGCGCACCATGAGCAAGCTCCTCGGCGGCGCGCATCCCGAGCGCGTGCTGATGAAGGCTGTCGAGCGCATGATGCCGAAAGA
>JAUIEG010000073.1 GCA_030428745.1 Alphaproteobacteria bacterium | reverse complement strand
CCCCGATTTACGTAAATATATCGGCAAGTCGCTGGCGGAAGTCGCTGAGGAGCGTGGAACGCCTTATCCTGAAACGGCGATGGATCTTGTGATCGAGGACGGCAGCCGGGTGCAGGTCGTTTATTTCTCTATGTCCGAAGACAACATCAAAAAGAAGATTGCGCTCCCCTGGGTCAGCTTCGGGTCTGACGGCGGCTCCATGGCGCCGGAGGGCGTGTTCCTTGAGCAAAGCACCCATCCCCGCGCTTATGGCAATTTCGCTCGCGTCTTCGCCAAATATGTACGCGATGAAGGGGTGCTGACGATTGAGGAGGCTGTGCGCAAGCTTACCTCGTTACCGGCCGGGAATTTGAAACTGAAAGACCGGGGCATGCTGGCGCCGGGCTATTACGCCGATATCGTCATCTTCGATCCGGAAACCATTCAGGACAAGGCGACCTTCGCCAAACCGCACCAGCTTTCCGTCGGCGTCAGCGATGTTTTCGTCAATGGCGTGCACACCCTGAAAGACGGCGAACACACTGGCGCGAAGGCAGGGCGTGTGGTGCGCGGTCCGGGCTGGACAGGATGGGACGACGTGGCGGATCACTAAGGCGAAGAGGGCGGTCAGGTGGCGCAACAATCAATCGAACGCATCGACCACGCCGATGCGCTTAAGGAACATCGCTTCAAATATTACGACTTCGCCATGGCGGCGTTTGTCGCGATCCTCATTTGTTCGAATCTTATCGGCGCGGCGAAACTGGTTCAGTTTTTTGAAATCAAAATCGGAAGCTGGAATGCGGGCATGTTTGGTGCGGGCATTCTGTTCTTTCCGCTCTCCTATGTGCTCGGCGATGTGCTGACTGAAGTCTATGGTTACGCCCGCGCCCGCCGCGTTGTCTGGGCGGGTTTCGCTGCGGTTCTGTTCATGGCGTTCATGGCGTGGGTCGTCGTCTCCATGCCGCCGGCGCCTGGCTGGGAAGGACAGGAGGCTTATGAAGCTGTTTTCGGTCTGACCCCGCGCATCGTGTTCGCTTCCGTCGTCGCCTTCTGGGCGGGCGAGCTTGCAAACGCCTTCGTCATGGCGCGGATGAAAGTCGCTTCCGGCGGGAAGCATCTCTGGCAACGGACAATTGGGTCGACGGTGGTCGGGCAGGGCGTCGACAGCCTGCTCTTCTACCCTATCGCGTTTCTCGGCGTCTGGTCGACGAGCCAGGTGCTGACGGTCCTCGCCACAAATTATCTCCTTAAGGTCTTGTGGGAGGCGCTCCTGACGCCGGTGACCTATCGCGTGGTTGCGGCGTTGAAGCGGGCCGAGGGCGTCGATGTCTATGACGCAGAGACCAATTTCACGCCGTTTTCGGTTAGCTCATAGCCGGCGGCCCTATCTGGCTGATCAGCGCGCTTGAAGTTTCGCTGGACTATGAGGTAAACTGATCGGTGTAACGCCTCACCAATAACCCAGAAAAACCGGGGAGACATGGCGGACGATCACAGAACCGACTTTGCGGCGCCAAGCACGCTTGCCCGCCATGGGAAGGGGCCGCGCATCGCCATTCTCGGCGCCGGCTTTTCAGGCATGGGCATGGCCATCCGCCTGAAGCAGGAAGGCTTCGAGAATTTCACGATCTACGAAAAGGCAGATGAGGTTGGCGGAACCTGGCGCGAGAACCGATATCCCGGCGTCGCCTGTGACGTGCCTTCTCACCTTTATTCCTTTTCCTTCGAGCCAAATCCCAACTGGTCGCGCCGTTATTCGCCAGGCGGCGAAATCTGGGATTATATGAAGCACTGCGCCCAAAAATATGGGCTCTATCCCTTCATCAAGTTCAACAAGACCATCACCGCGATCCGTCATGACGGAACGGAATGGACAGTTGACTTCGCAGACGGCTCTTCGGCGAAAGCCGATTATGTGGTGAGCGGCCTTGGCGGTCTTCATGAACCGAATATTCCGGACATTCCGGGGCTTGATCGGTTCAAAGGCCCTGCCTTTCACACGGCGCAATGGCGTGATGATGTCGATCTTTCTGGAAAGCGCGTCGCCATGATCGGCTCGGCGGCGAGCGCGGTGCAGGTCATTCCGGCGATCGTCGACGATGTCTCTCATCTCGATGTTTATCAGCGCACGCCCAATTGGGTGATGCCGCGCCAGAGCTATTACTATCCGAACTGGCTGAAGGGATTGTTTGCGAAAGTTCCGATTCTCGCACGCGCCTATCGCGGATTTTATTTTACGCTGGCGGAGTGGCGCTTCGGCGCGTTCAAGAAAGATGAAAACAGGATCAAGGCGACAGTCCGCAAGATCTTTCAAAAACATCTGGAACATCAGGTCGCCGACCCGGCATTGCGCGCCAAGCTGACCCCGTCTTATCCGGTCGGGTGCAAGCGCATCCTGATCTCGGATGACTACCTTCCCGCCATTCAAAAGCCGAATGTTGATCTCATCGTTGACGGGATCGAAGGCGTGACGGCTGCAGGCGTAAAAACGAAAGACGGCCGCGACCATCCCGCCGATGTCATCATTCTCGCCACCGGCTTTAAACCTTTCGACATTCTGGAATCGATCGACGTCATCGGTCCCGCCGGGACAAGCTTGCGCGACACATGGAAGAACGGGATCGCCGCGCACCGGACCATGATGGCGCCCGGCTTTCCGAATTTTTTCATGCTGCTTGGTCCAAACTCAGGTCTTGGCCACAACTCCGTCATCTTGATGATCGAGGCGCAGGTGAACTACGTCATTGATCTCATCCGTCGGGTAGGCGAGACGGGGCAGATCGCGCCGCGGCCGGAAGCGGCGAAGGCCTATGACGAGCGCATCCAGCACGACCTTCAGGACCGGGTCTGGGCGTCACGCTGCGGCGCCTGGTATGTGGACGAGAACGGGCGGAACTTTACGCTCTATCCCCACAATGTACGCACCTATATTCGCGATATGCGTGAACCGGATTTTGAGGAATTTGAAATCACGCGAACGCCGCAATCGGCGATGAGTTAATCTTATTATCCGGAATTTTTTCGCGTCCTGGTTGTGCGCCGAAGGGCGACTCTTCGCGGCGGCGAATTAACGATAAAATTTTATGCTGGTTGTTAGGTAAACATATTGCCTGGCGCGCGGTCTCATGCTTTTTGCTGATAGTTTTTAGTTCAGGGGGATCCTTGTGATCAAAAAGTTTGTAACAGTAGCGGCAGTCGCCATTTTCACGCTGGCCGCAGCGCCCGCCCATGCCGGTCTCGTTTATATTGGCACCTATCCTGGCAATGATAACGCCAGCGGCAATAACAATGGCGCCAATAACGACATTCACGACGAAATCCTCGCCTATAATGGCGACACGACCGTCGAGTATCTCGCCAAGATCAACATCTGCGAAGATGATGTGCAGCAGATGCTCATCTGCGCTAATCCGCAAGTTCCTGAAAATGGCGCCGTCAGTGCGTCCTCGTTCGACCTGATTAACAACGGCACGTCGGGCTCTGTTGAGTTTGACCTCACTGGCACCGGCTATGGTCTCGAATATGTCGCGCTAAAAGGGGCGACCAGTTTTGCGCTCTATTACTGGGATATGGATCCGTCCGTCGGTGTATTCCTGTGGGATCTGGCAGGGGTCCTGGTCAATAATGGGGGGCAGACACCGGATCTTTCTCACATTTCGTTCTATGGCGGCGACTACACCCCGCCTAATGAAGTGCCGCTTCCGGCCGCCGCCTGGCTCATGATCGTCGGTCTCGGCGGACTTGGCTTCGCTGGCCGCCGCAAGGCCGCCTAGGCCGCTTCGGCTCCAACGATTTTGCAAAGGCCCGCCTTTTGGCGGGCCTTTTGCTTTTTCCGGCGGAAAATCAGGAAATCGGGGGCGTTTTCAGCGCTGTCGGCGTTGACAGTCACGTCCCGCTTGGGTACTCCCCGCCGCTTCTAACGGGTGGCGCGTGGACCGCCGTTTTGATTGCGCCGGGGATGGGCCCCGCGCGCCGGGCCGCGCCAGGAATTGAGGATACGATGTCAAAGCGCATTAGCGCCAAGCACAAGCTTGACCGCCGGGTCGGCGAAAACGTCTGGGGCCGGCCGAAATCTCCCATCAACAAACGCGATTACGGCCCGGGCATGCATGGCCAGCGCCGCAAGGGCAAGCTGTCGGACTTCGGCCTTCAGCTCATGGCGAAGCAGAAGCTGAAAGGCTATTACGGCAACATCTCCGAGAAGCATTTCGAGCGGACCTATAACGAAGCGGTTCGCCAGCGCGGCAACACCGCCGAGCTTTTGATCGGCTTGCTGGAAAGCCGCCTCGATGCGGTTGTTTATCGCTCGAAATTCGTGCCGACCGTGTTTGCGGCCCGCCAGTTCATCAATCACGGCCATGTGAAGGTAAACGGCGTTCGCACCAATATCCCCTCCATGCGCCTCAAGGTCGGCGACGTCGTCGAGATCAAGGAAAAGTCCAAGAACATGGCGCTGGTGCTGGAAGCCCTGCAAAGCGCCGAGCGCGACATTCCGGATTATATCGAAGTCGATCCCAAGAAGATGACGGCGACTTATCTGCGCGTGCCGGAATTCGCTGAGGTGCCTTATCAGTGCACCATGGAGCCGAATCTGGTGGTCGAATACTACTCGTCGTAAAGACGACACTCCATTAGAATTGAAAAAGGCCGCCTTCGGGCGGCCTTTTTGTTTTCGGGATGCGCCCAAATTTACCCGTTCAAGCGCGCTTTCATTTCCGCGATCAGGGCGTCGATGCCCTTAACGCCGCCGCCATTATTGGCGATGATCGAGGTGAACTGTTCCTGCTGTTCAATGGCCAGCCAGATTTCGTTCGCGCCTGCGTCGAAGATCGACATATTGCCTTCCCTGTCGCGATAGATGCGCCAGTGAATGACGGCGTCGGCGAACTGGTCGCCCGGTGCGGGATTGGCGATTTTCGAATTGACGATGATGTCATAGGCGGCGCGGTCGACAGAGCCGGTCACGGCAAGCCGCTGGCCAGCGTAGTTTTCCATCGTGTTGCGATAGACCATCTTTGCATAATCATTGAAGAGCGGGAAATATTCCGCTGCCTGTTCGTCCGTCATCTGTCGCGCAGCGCGGCCGAGAACGAAGCGCCCGACCCGGCGCATGTCCACATATTTGTCGACCAGCTCATCGACGGCCGCGAAGATGGCCTGCTGATCGCCGCTTGTCAGTCTTGGCGTGGCTTCATCAAGGATGTTCTGAACATAGGTTTCGGCCGCCTGGTCAGCGGCTGCAGGCTGAACGAAACCGACAGCCATAAAGCCTGCGGCGGCGAAGGCGGTGAAAGAACGGCGGGTTATTGTCGTCATGAATACTCTCCCGAAGGAACTACTCGAGTTCATCGAATTCTTCGAAGTCGCCGATATCCGGCAGATCTTCATAAGTGGTGCGGCCATTGTTGATCTCGCGCTTGCGCGATTGCAGATAAAAGCTGCGGATCGAGGCGTAAAAGTCGAGCGAATCCGCGCGGATGCCGTCGAGCGGTTCGATCAGCGGTTCACGCGATGTAATGACGCCAGCGCCGGCTTTTGACCATTGAAGATACCGGGCCGTATCAGTTGATATCCAGAACCCAGGGTCCAGAGTCATATCGACGCCCGCGCCGAAACCATCGCGCATGGTGCTCGGCCCAAGAAACGGCAGCACCATATAAGGACCGGAATCGACGCCCCACACGGCGAGGGTCTGGCCAAAATCCTCCGAGTGCTGAGCAATGCCCATGCGTTCGGCCGGATCGCCCATGCCGCCGAAGCCGATTGTCGAGTTGATGAAGAACCGGCCAAGGGTTTCGCCAGCGCGTTTTGGCTCTCCCTGCAGAAGGTCATTCACAAAAATCACGGGCGTTCTGAGATTGGCGAGAAAGTTTCGAAAGCCTTTGCGCTGCTTCTTGTGGGTGACGGCGCGATATCCCTTGGCGGCCGGCGTCATGATCTTGCGGTCGAGGCCGTCATTGAAGGCGAACATCTTGCGGTTGAAGCCTTCCCACGGATCGCTGACCGAGCCGTCGGCTTGCGTATCAGCGGCTTCAAGCTCTCTGGCGAGGGCGTCCGGATCGTCGCCTGCGCCGGAAAGCTGAGCCGACGCCGTGCCGGTCAAGGCCAGGCAAATAGCGGCCCAAGGGGCGACCCATGATGCAGCAATCAATCTCATAAAAGCGCCCCCTCTGGCGGTTCCATAACACTTTCGGGCCATTTTCGGCTCCATTGCGTCTACCATATATAGCTTCGGGGCGCCGGAACAATGAACAAACCCGCACGTTTGCGTGGGGTTCCGCCAGAGATTGCCCTCTCATAAAGATATCTTTATGTATCAACGCCTTGGCGGCAATCACCGGGGAAAGCTTTATGGCGCTCGACGCCGCGCTCAACATTTTTCGCGCCATCGGGGAGGAGACCCGGCTCAGGATCATGGTCCTTCTGATCCGTGGCGAGCTGACGGTGAGCGAGATTACGACGATCCTCGGCCAGAGCCAGCCGCGGGTGAGCCGGCACTTGAAAATCCTTGCTGACGCCGGATTGGCTGAACGGCATCGGGAAGGGGCCTGGATGTTTTACCGGGCCGCGCCCGCTGGCGGCGATCCGTCCTGCGAAGCGGTGATTGAAGCGGCCCGGGCGATCGGGACGTCGGGCGACCGGTTGCTCGCCCGCGACGCGGAACGTTTTGAACAGACCCGCCATGCGCGCGCAGCGCAGGCGGCCGCCTATTTCGAAGCGAACGCCGGGGAATGGAGCCGCTTGCGCGCGCTTCACCTGCCTGAGCAGGATATTGAGGCGCGGATACTGGCGCAGGCTGACGCCCCCATGCAGCTTTTTGTCGATCTCGGCACCGGGGCCGGTCGGATGCTGGAGATTTTCGCCGACCGGTATGAGAATGCGGTGGGCTATGATCTGTCCCATGAAATGCTCGCGCTTGCGCGCGCCAATCTTGATCGTGTTGGCGTCACCCATGCGCAAGTGCGCCACGGCGATCTTTTCTCCCTGCCGCTGGAAGATAACTGCGCCGACGCCGCCTGCCTGCACCAAGTGCTGCATTATCTCGGTGAACCGGGGGCGGCGGTTGCAGAAGCGACGCGCATTCTGAAAAAAGGGGGACGGCTGATCATCTCCGACTTCGCCCCTCATGATCTTGAATTCCTGCGCGAGGAACATGCGCACAGACGGCTCGGCTTTTCCGATGCGGAAGTCGCGGACTGGTGCGCGGCTTCAGATCTTACACTCGATAAGGTGGAAACGCTGTCGCCCTCGCCGGGCGATACGGAGCGGCTGACGGTGAAAATCTGGCGCTGTCTAGCGACCTGACAACACCATCCGTAAGCGGAAATTTTTTATCGGCTACTGAAAAACGCCGGCGATGGCCAGCGCGATCAGCGTGAACGCCGCCCCGCAAAAGAGCCCACTGACCAAGACGCCCACTTCCTGAAACGTACGCCCCATCGCCCGTCTCCTGTTTTTGCGCCGGCCCTCAGGCGGGGCTTCGCGCCCGGACGGCCTTTGCCCGCACCGCCCGAGGCAAGTGTGTCCTTCAAATCGTCAATGGCAAAGGGTGCGCCTTGACGCGGAAGCGCAAGGGGTGCGCGCACTGGCCGATAAATCCCTGCGGAGTATGGAAAAATAAAGTGCCAACTAGTTTTCCACATAGCCGCGCTGACGGTTCTGGATTTTGCGCCCGCGGGCCTGTAAGAGCCCGGCTCATGTCTTTCTGGGAAAAAATAGAGGCGGGGATCGCCGAGACCAAGCGGCGCACCATCGGCGCCCTGCTGGACGCGCTTGCCGTGCAAAAGCAGCGCCGGAATGAGGCCGCGTTCTCGATCGCGCTGATCGCGCTCTCCGCAAAAATGGCGAAAGCCGACGGGATCGTCACCGATGACGAAATCGATGCGTTTCGCAGCTATTTCCATTTTCCCGAGAGCGAGGCCGACAAGGTCCGCATGGTCTATCAGCTCGCCCAACAGGATGTGGCCGGGTTCCGGGAATATCTGACCCGGGTCGCGAAAATCTTTGAAGACGCCCCGGAAGTGCTGGAAGACGTGCTTGATTGCCTTTTCCATGTGGCTGTGGCGGACGGCGTCGCCCATCCGCGTGAGCTTGAGCTTCTGGAAGAGGCGGCGACGATCTTCAAGGTCTCCAAGCCAGCCTATCATCGCCTCAGAGCCGCCCATCTGGGCCTCGGCGCGGACGATCCCTATCTCATTTTGGGAATCGAGCCCGGCGTCAGCCTTGAGGCGGTAAAATCCGCCTATCGCGCGCTTTCCAGGGATCATCACCCCGACGCGCTGATGGGGCGGGGCGTTCCCCCTGATCTCGTTAGTATTTCCGAGGGGCGAATGGCGACAATTAACGCGGCCTATGAGCGGATATTAACCGATTACCGCTAGTCAGGGCGCAAAGGTTGCGTCAGCCTATGGACGTCCGGTCCGCTTTTTGATCTGATGCACGGGTAGAGTCGCGTTGACGGGGTTCGGTGGAAAAGACCATTTCAGAGACAGTTTCCGAGGAGAGCCATGTGGAGGCTCCCCGTCGTTCTGTACTAAAGCGGGCGGGCGAGGCGTTGTTTTTCGCCGGCGTAATCCTTCTTTCTTCTCTCGCGGTGATTGCGCTCGCCATTGCGGCGCCGTTCGTGCTGGCGGCCTCCGCTCTCACCGGACTTGTGACGAATAAAGACAGCGCGCGCGGGTGGCGGCCGGTTTCCGCCTGACAGCGCAGCTGCGCCGTTTTCCTTTTCCTTGCAGCAGATTTTTTCGATTGCGGCGGCCCGGTGGTTCGGCCTAAGGCCGGATGATCCGTCATCCTTTCATTGATTGGCCAGCCCAGTGTCTGTTCGCGAAATCAGCCTTCTCCTTTTGGTTTGCCTTGTTTGGGGCTTTCATTTTGTCGTTATCAAAACGGCGGTGGACGTCATGCCGCCTATGTTTTACGCGGCGATCCGTTTGGTGCTGGTCGCTGCGATCCTGGCGCGCTTTCTCAAATGGCGTAAAGGAGAGATGCGGTTCGTGTTGATCGGCGGCGTTTGCATCGGTGCGTTGAACTATGCGCTGATGTTCACGGGGCTTAAATTCACGACCGCATCGGCTGCGGCCATCGCTCTTGAAC
>JAUIEG010000072.1 GCA_030428745.1 Alphaproteobacteria bacterium | reverse complement strand
ATCGACCTGGTCCACTTCCGTGGACATCAGTTCGCGCTCCGGCGAGACGAGGTTGAAGTGAAGTTTATCGGCCATGATCCGTTACGCCGCTTCCGCTGCAAGACGCTCAGCTTTTTCAAGCGCTTCGTCGATGGAGCCGACCATGTAGAAGGCCGCTTCCGGCAGGTGGTCATAATCGCCAGCGACGAGGCCTTTAAAGCCTTTGATCGTGTCTTCGATGGAGACAAGCTTGCCCGGCGAACCGGTGAAGACTTCGGCGACGTGGAAAGGCTGAGACAGGAAGCGCTCAACCTTACGGGCGCGGGCGACGACGAGTTTGTCTTCTTCGGAAAGCTCATCCATGCCGAGGATCGCGATGATGTCCTGCAGCGCCTTGTAGCGCTGAAGAATGCCCTGGACGTCGCGAGCGACCTGGTAGTGCTCTTCGCCGATGACGCGCGGGTCGAGAATGCGTGATGAGGAATCGAGCGGGTCCACCGCCGGATAGATCCCTTTTTCCGCGATGGCGCGGTTCAGAACCGTCGTCGCGTCAAGGTGCGAGAACGACGTCGCCGGCGCCGGGTCGGTGAGGTCGTCGGCCGGCACGTAGATCGCCTGCACCGAAGTGATCGAGCCTTTGGTCGTTGTCGTAATGCGTTCCTGCATCTGGCCCATGTCGGTGGCGAGCGTCGGCTGATAGCCCACCGCCGATGGGATGCGGCCGAGAAGCGCCGACACCTCGGAGCCCGCCTGGGTAAAGCGGAAAATATTGTCGACGAAGAACAGAACGTCCTGGCCCTGGTCGCGGAAGTGTTCCGCAACGGTGAGGCCGGTGAGCGCAACACGCGCGCGGGCCCCCGGAGGCTCGTTCATCTGGCCATAGACGAGGGCCGCTTTGGAGCCTTCCATCTTGCCGCCGGTTTCTTTCGGGTCGACGTTCACTTTGGATTCGATCATCTCCCAGTAAAGGTCGTTGCCTTCACGGGTGCGTTCGCCAACGCCGGCGAACACGGAGTAACCACCATGCGCTTTCGCGATGTTGTTGATGAGCTCCATGATGAGAACAGTCTTGCCGACGCCCGCGCCGCCGAAGAGGCCGATCTTGCCGCCCTTTGCGTAAGGACAGAGAAGATCGACAACCTTGATGCCGGTGACGAGGACTTCCGATTCCGTCGACTGTTCGACAAAAGCCGGCGCTTCCTGGTGAATGCCGCGCTTAATTTCGTGCGGGATCGGCCCCTGTTCGTCCACCGGCTCGCCGATGACGTTCATGATGCGCCCGAGCGTGCCGTCGCCGACGGGCACGGAAATTGACGCGCCTGTGTCCGTCACTTTCGCGCCGCGCACGAGACCCTCGGTGGAGTCCATGGCGATCGTGCGCACAGCGTTTTCGCCGAGATGCTGCGCCACTTCAAGGACAAGGCGATTGCCGTTGTTGTCAGTTTCCAGGGCGTTCAAAATCGCCGGCAGCCCGTCGTCGAAAACGACGTCCACGACAGCGCCGATAACCTGACTGATGCGGCCTACGTTGCTCATGACTTCTTCCTTCAGCTATTCGTCTATCTTCCGGGCTTTGGCCTTTAAAGGGCTTCGGCGCCGGCGATGATTTCAATCAATTCGGTGGTGATCTGCGCCTGGCGGGCGCGGTTGTATTTCAAATTCAGCTTGTCGATCATGTCGCCGGCGTTGCGCGTGGCGTTATCCATGGCGGACATGGAAGCGGCCTGTTCCGACGCGACATTTTCAAGCAGCGCGCGGAAAACCTGCACCGCCACATAACGCGGCAAAAGCGCGGTCAGAATGTCCTGCTCGTCCGGCTCATATTCGTAGATCGCGCCGCCGAGATCAGGCGCCTCGACGCCTTCAGGCGCCACGGCTGGAATGATCTGCTGGGCGGTCGGGATCTGGGTGACGACGTTTTTGAACTTGCCGTAAAACAAGGTCGCCACATCAAACTCACCCGCCTCAAACATCGAGAGGACTTTATCGGCGATCTCGCGCGCCTCGCCGAATCCGACCTGTTTGATGTCGACGAAATTCGTTTTCCAGACAATCAGCTCGCTATAAAGGCGCTTCAACTGGTCGTTGCCCTTGCGGCCAACGGTGATGATTTTCACCTTCTTGCCTTCGCCCTGAAGCTTGGTGATGCGCTCGCGCGCAAGCCGGACGATGGACGAGTTGAAACCGCCGCAAAGACCTTTGTCCGCCGTGGCGACGATCAACAGGTGGGTTTTGTCTTCACCGGTTCCCGAAAGCAGCTTCGGCGCGTTCGGATTGCCCTTGGCGCTGGCTGACAGATTGGCGAGCACCGCCTCCATCCGCTCCGTATAGGGACGGGCTTCGGTGGCGCGCTCTTCGGCCCGGCGCAGCTTCGCCGCGGCGACCATCTGTTTCGCCTTGGTGATCTTCTGCGTCGATTTTACGGACGCGATCCGGTTTTTGAGGTCCTTAAGAGACGGCATTGCGTCGCCTTTTCGTCCTTACTTAAGCGAAGTTTTTCGTGAATGCGTCGAGGGCTGCTTTCAGCTTGTCTTCGACATCTTTCTCAAGCTTGCCGGTCTCACGGATCGACTTGAGAATGTCGCCATGGTCGGCGTGCAGCTTGCGGAGAAACTCCGCTTCGAATTCCTGCACCCGGTCTTTGGCGATCTTGTCGAGATAGCCTTGGGTCCCCGCGAAGATCACGCAAACCTGCTCTTCAACCTGAAGCGGCGAGAATTGCGCCTGCTTCATGAGTTCGGTGAGACGGTCGCCGCGATTCAGGATGCGCTGGGTCGTGGCGTCAAGGTCGGAGCCGAACTGGGCGAAGGCCGCGAGTTCGCGATACTGCGCAAGCTCACCTTTAATCTTGCCGGCGACCTGCTTCATCGCCTTGATCTGCGCAGAGGAGCCAACGCGCGACACCGACAGACCAACGTTCACCGCAGGACGAATGCCCTGGAAGAAGAGATCGGTCTCAAGGAAGATCTGACCGTCGGTGATCGAAATCACGTTGGTCGGAATATAAGCCGACACGTCGTTCGCCTGCGTCTCGATGATCGGCAGCGCCGTCATGGAGCCAAGGCCGTTGTCTTCGTTGAGTTTCGCGGCGCGCTCCAGCAGACGCGAGTGAAGATAGAAAACGTCGCCCGGATAGGCTTCGCGGCCCGGCGGACGGCGAAGCAGCAGCGACATCTGGCGATAGGAAACGGCTTGCTTCGACAAATCATCATAGATGATGAGCGAGTGCATGCCGTTGTCGCGGAAATATTCGCCCATGGCGCAGCCGGAGAACGGCGCGAGGAACTGGAGCGGCGCCGGCTCGGACGCTGTCGCGGCGACAACGATGGAATATTCCAGCGCGCCATTGTCTTCGAGCGTCTTGACGATCTGCGCGACCGTGGAGCGCTTCTGACCGATAGCGACATAGACGCAGTAGAGTTTTTTCGACTCGTCGTCGCCCTGGTTCGCCGTTTTCTGGTTGAGCATGGCGTCGACGCAGATCGCGGTTTTGCCGGTCTGGCGGTCGCCAATGACAAGCTCGCGCTGGCCGCGGCCGACGGGGATCATGGCGTCGATCGCCTTGATGCCTGTCTGCACCGGCTCATGGACGGATTTGCGCGGCAGGATGCCCGGCGCTTTCACATCCACCAGGCGGCGCTCGGTCGATTCAATCGGGCCCTTGCCGTCGATGGGGTTGCCGAGCGGATCGACAACGCGGCCAAGCAGGCCCTTGCCCACCGGCACGTCCACAATCGCCTTGGTGCGCTTGACGGTGTCGCCCTCGCCGATGGCGCGGTCGTCGCCGAAGATCACGACGCCGACATTGTCAGCCTCGAGGTTCAGCGCCATGCCTTTCACGCCGTTGGCGAACTCGACCATCTCGCCGGCTTGGACATTGTCGAGGCCGTAGACGCGCGCGATGCCGTCGCCGACCGACAGCACCTGGCCGATTTCCGAGACTTCGGCGTCCTTGCCGAAATCCTTGATCTGCTGTTTCAGAATGGAGGAGATTTCCGCCGCATTGAGTTCCATGTCGTTCAGGCCTTTTTCATTACGGTCTTCAAACGATTAAGTTTGGTCTTCAAGGATGCGTCGACCATTTGGGAGCCGATCTTGACGACAAGACCGCCCAGCAAATCCGGGTCGACGCGGGTTTCAAGATTGACCGCCTTGCCGACCATACGCTCGATTTCAAGGCGCAGGGCCTTGACCTGATCGTCGGTCATGGGGGCGGCGGTCGCAGCCTCGGCGCTCACTTCGCCGCGGTGATCGGCGGCGAGGGCGCGGAAGGCGCGGATCATGTCGGAAAGCGCAAAAAGGCGCCGGTTCTTGGCAAGGAGCTTCAGGAAGTTCGTCACCAGCGCGCCAAAGCCCGCTTTTTCCGCCAGCGCTCCGATCGCCGAAAGCTGATCGTCGCGGTCATAGACGGGGCTCTTCAAAAACGCCTTCAAGTCGGGCGATCCGTCGATCGCGCCCTGAAGGGTTTTGAGTTCGCCCTCAACAGCCTCAAGCGAGCCTGCTTCCAGCGCAAGCTCAAAAAGCGCTGAGGCGTACCGGCCGGCGACTCCGGAAACGGGGGCGAGATTGGTTGACGCGGTGCTGGTCGACACTGGCGCTTTTCGCTCCTCAAGCATTGGACGCCGCCGATGGGGGCGCCTAAGTTTTTGAAATTACATACGAAAAGAAGACGACGTCCGGTTACAGCCGCGCCTTCCTCATGAGATCGCGCGAGGGCGTAGCATGGGCCCCGCCGCGACGCAACAATTGCCGGTGCGGCGGAATGGCGATCTTTTCGGGCGGCTGTCACCAACCCATGGTTGCACTCCCCGGAAAAGTGTCGAAAGCTTGCGCCTGGGCGTCATCATACGCCCACGGGGATTGTTGTCTGGAGGGGCTTTTCATGTCGCACACGCCGCGCCTTTCGCGCGTTTTCATCTCAGTTTTTCTGGCGCTCGGCATTTCCGCCGCCGCCTCAGCGCAGGCCGCTGCGCAAGAAAAAACAACCACACCCGGCGCCATCTATGACGTTGACCTTTCTTCGGACGGAAAAAGCTACGCCATTCTGCGTGAGTTTCAGGGTCAGACGATCGTCGCCATTTATGACGCGGATGATGCAACCAAACCGCCGCTGGCCGTCGGGCTTGGCGACCTGCCGACCTGGGATTTCGCGTGGGGCGGCGACAGCCATGTCCTGGTTCGGGTCAGCGCAGAGCGATCCGGACTTCGCACCACCGACGGTCTTCAAACCATACGCTTTTCCCGCTGGATGGTGATCGAGAAAGACACCGGCGAACTCCACACCGTGTTCGGCAATGAGACCGGTCAGGACTATGGGTATTTTATCGGTTCCTCGGGCGATCTTTTATCCACCTTGCCTGACAAACCCGGTCACGCGCTCTTTGCGAGAACAAGCGTCTCCATCAGCTTGACCCGCCCAAGCCGGCTGGAGCGTGGGGCGGACGATTTAACTTACTCCCTACAGGAACTAAATCTGAAACGCACAAGAGCGCGCGAAGCTGAGAGCGGCGGCGAGGAGACGGTCGACTGGGTGGTGACTGAATCGGGTGACGCTATCGCTCGAATTGATTCTCCTCATGAAGACCGTCTCACTGTGTTTGCCAGCCCCTCCGGCAAGGGCGGGTTAAGCAAGATCGCCGACATCAAATATGATGAAAGCCCATATAGTAAGGTCCAGTTTTATGGCCTCACGACAGACGGGGACGCCATTCAGGCGCGCGTCACGGAAGATAGCGGCGCTCAAAAAATGATGGCGCTGGATCTTCACTCCGGCGAGTTTTCAAAAGTTTTGTACGCGCCGGCGTCCGGCTACATTCAAGATGTTGTCTATGATCACCGCCGCGCAGCAGCGTCCGCCGTCATCAGCAGCAACGGCGTTCACCACCTCGACCCCGCGGAGGAAGATATTGCCGGTAAGCTGGAAGCCGCCGTGCCCGGATCAACGATGCTGATCCTGTCGCAATCCGTGGGCGGCGCGCGTCTGATCGCAAAAGCATTCATGCCTGACGGCAAGGCGCAGTACTATTTCTATGACGCGCCCGGAGGGCGCCTGGAACTGATCGCGGCCGAATAAGGGGCGGCGCGAGAATGAAAGTGACCGCGCATAACAGGATACGATGGACCATCGCCGTCACTTTCACCGTTTTTTGTGCGATGGCGATGCATTCCTACGCCAACGCCGCCGAAAAAGCCGACCCTGCCATATATGGCGCGCTGCCAACTGTCAGTTTCGCCGAAATCTCTCCTGACGGACGCACTGTCGCGCAAATTCAATCGGCCGGCGGGGTGCGCGCCATTGCGTTTTATGATCTTGCCGGTGAGAAAAAAACAATCGGCGTCGAACTTGGCGATGTAGATGCGCGTCATTTAATGTGGGCGGGCCCCAACCATGTGCTCGCCATGGTCTCCGCCAGCAAAAGGTTCGCTTGGGGACACGGACTTGAACCGCATGAATTCTGGCGGCTGATATCGGTGGACCGCCGCAGCGGCGACTTTTCGTATCTTTTCTCGGGAGCAACGCGCTTCGATAGGTTTTTCGGATCGCCCGTGCTTATTTCAATTCTCAAAAACGAGCCGGACCATATTCTGGCGGGCCATGTCTCTAACTATGGCCAGTATTCCATCTACAAGGTGAACCTCGTCAACGGAAAAGAGAAAATTGTCATGCGCGGAGATCGCGCTGATGGAAGTTTCAAAGAAAAGTTCGCCGGAACCGTTGACTGGGTAGTCGACGCCGATGGCGCACCCGCAGTGCGCATTGACTATTATACAGATGATGAACAGCTCCGGTTTTACAAACCAGACAATAACGGCGGCTGGACGCTCGCCAGCGCCCTTCCGGAAAAGGAAGCCGATGAACGGCAAGCTATCGCCTACGGCCTCGCGGGCGCGCCGAACCTCATCTATGCGACAATGATTGTCGATGGCTACAAAAAGTTTGTCGTCTTCAATATCGATACAGGCAAGATAGAAAAGGAAGTGTTTTCCGCGACGGGATTTGATATCGGCCGCGCTATCGTCGATTACGCCAACAACACCGCGATAGGCGTGACTTATGTAGACAATTTTGAACAAACCTATTTCCTGCGGCCAGACCTGCAAAAAATACAGCTTGATCTCGAATCCGCGCTTCCTTCTGGCAAGCCGCATATTACATCGTGGTCGGATGATTTTATGCGAATCATGGTCCGCATATCCTACAATGATCATCCCGTTCAGTTTTTTCTCTACGACAGGGACGCGAACTCACTCGCCTTATTCTCGACCGCTTACGGCGCCTTGGATGGGCGCGTCGCCGCGACGAAGGAGAAGTATGATTTTACGGCTTCCGACGGCATGCGGATTCCCGGCTATCTGACTGTGCCTGCCGGCGCTGAGAAGAAAAACATGCCTCTGGTGGTGTTGCCTCATGGCGGCCCCTGGGCCCGGGACGATCAGTCCTTCGACTGGTGGGCGTTTTTCTATGCCGCCAGGGGGTATCTCGTTTATCAGCCGAATTTCCGCGGCTCCTCCGGTTACGGCGAGGCTTTCAAATTCGCCGGCAACGGCGAATGGGGCCGCAAAATGCAGAATGATCTCACGGAGGGCGCCGAAAAGCTCATAGCCGACGGCATCGTCGACCAGAACCGCATCTGCATCGTCGGCGGCAGCTACGGCGGATATGCGGCGCTCGCCGGCGCCACCCTGACGCCGGAGGTCTATGCGTGCGCCGTCAGCGTGAACGGCGTCTCAAATGTTCTGCAATTGCTGGCGGACCGGTCCGGCGACAGGGCGGACAACGATTATTGGAAAAAACGCGTCGGAAGCCGTTTTGACGCCGACATCATGGAAGGGATCAATCCCGTCTATGAAGTGACGCCGCAGACGCCGCCTATCATGCTGCTTCATTCAGAGCACGACGTTGTCGTGCCGGTCGGGCAAAGCCGCGTCATGCGCAATGCATTGCGCGAAGCGGGCATGGAACATGAGCTCATCGTCATGGACGGCGAAGACCACTGGCTTTCAACCGCCAATGCGCGCACGGAAATGCTGACACGGTCGATTGAATTCATCGACAGGCATATCGGTCAATGAACCATCCCCTGCCTTCACCTCACCCTACGGCGCCACAGCGGAGATGACGGCTAATGGGATTGCTTGGGGATATAAGAAACAGACTTGCGGCGCGCTATAAAACCGGCGTTGTTTTTCTTCATGCGCAAAAATGCGGTGGGTCTTCGCTCGAGGCGGCGCTGTTCCGGCATTATCGCCTTTCCCGGGAGCGTATTTTTCCGATTGAAGCGCGATATGCTCTGCGCGCCCTCAATAACGGGCCGGATAGCTTCCTGCCGGAAACCGAAGCCACCGCGCAACGTCAGTTTCTTGTCGCATATGCATTGGAGCGGGGCGTCAAATGCATCGCCGGACATTGGCCCTTTTCACCGGCGCTGCAAGAACAATATGGCGCCAGCCACAAATTCATCACGGTTCTGCGCGAACCCGTGGCGCGTTTCCGTTCGCATTTACGCTATTCATATAATAGCGGCATGGAAACCTCAGCTGGTGATGACATAGACGCATTTCTCGACAGCCGTCGCGCGCGTTATAGCGGCGGCCTTTACGCTTATCAGTTCGGCGGTTGGCGCGATCCGGATACGCCCGTGACGCAAAAACACATAGACGACGCCCGGCAGAATCTTCTCGGTCTTGATGCTGTGGGCTATCTCGACCGGCTGCCGGTCTTTCTTGACGAACTCAACGCGCTTCTCGGCGCCAAAATCACGGTCGGTCATGAAAACAAAACGACGGACCGCAAAACGTCATTCCGTGGTGACTTCACTTCCGCACAGATGGAGAAAATCAGGCGCCTCTGCGCGCCGAGCGTTGCAATTTATGAATTTGTGCGGGAAAGGCGCCCGCCGCGGCCCTAAAACGAGAAGCCGACGCGCAGGCCCAGATGATCGAGGCCTTCATTGTCCGAGCACAGACCGGCGTTGGAGATGTGGTCCCAGTGGACGGACGCGGAAACGCGGTCAGTGAGGTTGTAGCCAGCATCGGCGGCGAGGCGAAACAACGCGCGGCACCCGAAAAAGATCGTGTCGTTGACACGCGCAGCGTCTGCGACAGG
>JAUIEG010000071.1 GCA_030428745.1 Alphaproteobacteria bacterium | reverse complement strand
AGCGGGACGAGGACGCATCGTCAATGTCGGATCGCTGACAGGACGCATTGCGTCGCCATTTCAAGGCGCTTACGCAGCCACCAAACACGCTGTGGAAGGCATGTCGGATTCGCTCCGGCGTGAACTCGTGCCCTATGGCGTCAAGGTTTCCGTCGTTCGGCCCGGCGCGATCAATACGCCGTTCGGACAACACGAAGCGGAAATGCTCGCGAACTATGAAAACGATGATCCCTACGGGGATCAGGTGCGCACGTTCAAAGCCTGGTTCTCACGGCAACATCCGACAGCGCCCTCGCCTGTCGTCGTCGCCGAGGCCATTCATCACGCGCTGACCGCAGAAAATCCGCATTCGCGTTACACCGCGCCATTCAAAATGTCTTATGCGCTGGCGTTACGGAATCTTTTGCCATCCGGCGTCACTGACCGCGTGCTTGAGCGCGTCAACGGACTCAACAAATTCCGGAAGTAATCGGCGCGCCGACGGCGCAAAAAAACGCGGCCCCGCCGCGCGCAAGCCTAATCCCTAGTCCTCATACTGTTCCGCCGCGATCGCATCGAATGCGGCGGCGAGTGAGACGAAGCGGCGGCGAGGCGTTTCGCCCATCAACACCTGACGATCTGATGGCGCACTGAACACGAGTTCGCCCTCGCGCGCCTCCAGTCGGCAGCCTTCGAGCGCCGCCGGCGCTTTCGGCGCAATCGCTGCGGCGAAGCGCAGAGCGAGCCCGAATTGTGTCGCCCGCTGCTGCGCCTCCGGCGACAAAAGCGCCATCGCCAGCTCATTCGGCGGCGGCGCGGAACGCCCCTGATGGCGCCGGAACAAGGCAAGCGCCATCCAGAGGCGCTCCTCATGGCTGACGCTCGCGAAAGGCGTGCGCAGCGCAGTATCAAAGGCGTGCCGCCCGCGCATATCGGGATGAAAGTAAGCGCCGATATCGCTGAGCAGCGCCGTTCCGAAACGCAGACGGGCGCCATCAGGATCATCCCGAGCGAAGAGCGGCTCAATGACGCCGAAGGCCTTTTCACCAAAATCAGGGTCCGGCGCCAGACGGCCGGCGTAAAAACGGCAGGCGTCAAGAAACGGATCGGACATCCGCTCTTCCTTCGACAATTGCCGATAGAGAAGCCCTTCGCGCACGCCGCCGGATGACATGCAAACGCGTTTCGCCTTCATGCGCGTAATGACGGACTTCAACACGATGGCCGCCAGCGGCAACGTATCGATACGCCGACGCGGAATGCCCGGTATCTCCTCCAGCGACTTGCGACTTTGTCGTGAAACAAGGTCACAGATCTCAATCGCCTGCGCCGGCGTCAGTTCATAATGGTGCAGCACTGGCAACGGATAGTTTTTGAGACTCATGTGAATGCGCGCAACCGCGCGCCAGGCGCCGCCAACTGCATAGAGTGTATCGAACGCGCCTTTCTCTAGAAACGGCACGGTTTTAAGATAATCTGTGATAAGCCGCGAGGCGATTTTCATATCGCCGTTCGATGCGTGCATCAGGCTTAGTGGGCCGATGGGAAGGCTGAGGCGCTCACCCGGTTCGCCATTGTCAAGGACGGCAAGCTCAAGACTGCCGCCGCCCATGTCGCCCACGAGCCCTGTGGCGCCCGGCTCCACCGAAGCAACGCCAAGCGCGGCAAGCTCGCCTTCTTCTCCGCCGGAGATAACTTCGACATCGAAGCCGATCGTTTGCGCAGCCGCCACAAACCGCGGACCGTCCGTCGCCTCCCTCACGGCTGAGGTCGCAATGGCGGTCACCGGCGGGCAGCCGAGATCGTCAAGCACATGGCGAAACCGCTTCAACGTTGAAAGCGCATCCTCGACAGCCGCCGGATTGAGCCCGCCTTCCGGCGTCATATCGCGCCCAAGCCCACACAAAGCCTTTTCGTTGCAAATCGGCAGGGGCGCACGCGGCGGGCCGTCATAGACAACCAAACGAACGGAATTCGATCCGATGTCGACCACGGCGCGGCGCTTGTTCGCCGGGGGCCGGTTCATCGAGGGAATATCATTACGCGAAATCATGCCTGAAGGCGCATTCTAAACGGTCCGGCCACTTGCCGCCATCGGCCAGTTTTTCCCGATTCGCGAGCCCAAGGCCCATTTCCGGCGTTTATTTTCTGCGTTTGAGCTCACGCGGGGCGTTTAGTTCAACCGCGGCGCCGCGGCCCGACAGAGATGGATTGGTCATCATATAGGTGTGGATATTAAAGGGTTCGCCGTCGCCGCTCGACTTCACCCGCTCATAAGAGCCGTCCGGCAAGAGCTTCCAGCTTTGCGCCTCGTCATTGAGGTTCGCCACCATGATATAGTCGAGAATCTGGCTATGCACCGTCGCATTCTCGACCGGGCAAAAAACTTCGACACGGCGATTGAGATTGCGCGGCATCAGATCAGCGGAGGCAACGAGAACCTTGGCGTTAGGATTGGGCAGGCTGTCGCCTGCGCCGAAACAATAGATGCGAGCATGCTCCAGAAAGCGTCCGACAATGCTCTTGACACGGATGTTTTCGGACAGCCCCGTAACGCCTGGCCGCAAGCAGCAAATGCCGCGCACCACGAGATCGATTTGCACCCCAGCGCATGACGCTTCATAAAGTTTGTCGATGATGGCCCCGTCGACGAGCGCGTTCATCTTCATCCAGATCGCCGCAGGCTTTCCTTTCTGGGCGTTCTTGATCTCTTTATCGATCAGCTTGACGATGTGCTCGCGGGCGTTCAGCGGCGCCACGGCGAATTTCTCGAAGTTTTCCGGGGCCGCATAGCCGGTAATGAAGTTGAAGACTTTCGCCGCATCGCGTCCGATCGCGGGTTCACACGTAAAGAGCGACAAGTCAGTGTAAATCTTCGCGGTTATCGGATGGTAATTGCCCGTGCCCACATGCGTATAGGTGCGCGTCCCGGTCTCTTCCTGACGGACGACAACCGACAGTTTTCCGTGTGTTTTATACTCAAGAAAGCCGTAAACCACGTTGACGCCGGCGCGCTCCAGCGCCCTCGCCCAGCGGATATTCGCTTCTTCGTCAAATCGCGCCTTGAGCTCCACCAGCGCGGTGACATTCTTGCCGGCCTCCGCCGCTTCGATCAGCGCTTCGACAATGGGCGACTGTTTCGATGTGCGATAAAGCGTCTGCTTGATGGCGACGACTTTCGGGTCGGCGGCGGCCTGTTTTAGAAACTGCACCACAACGTCGAACGATTCATATGGATGGTGGACCAGAATGTCCTTGGCGCGGATGGCGGAAAAACAATCGCCGCCATGTTCGCGAATACGCTCCGGGAAGCGCGGCTCATAAGGGGCGAATTGCAGATCGGGCCGGTCCCCGGAAATAAGCTCATTCACCTGCGCAAGACCGAGGATGCCGTCCACAAGAACGATGTCCTGCACCGTGGCCTGCAGCCGCTCGCGAATGAGATCGCGCAAATGCTGAGGCGTGCCGGCGTCAATCTTGACGCGAATGACGTCGCCGCGGCGGCGGCGCTTCAGCATCGTTTCAAACACCCGGACGAGGTCTTCGGCTTCTTCCTCGATCTCGACGTCGCTGTCGCGCAAGACACGGAACGATCCGTGAGACACGATTTCAAAACCTGGAAAGACGTGATGAATGAACCGGACAATAGTTTTTTCAAGCGAAATGTATCGCGCGGGCGGTCGCGTTTCATCGCTGCTTGGCGCATCGGGCAACCGGATAAAACGGCCGATTTTCACCGGCACCGGCAGGATCGCCTCCATCGGCTGGCCGTCGGCGCGCGTCAGTTCAAAACAAAGAGCGAAGCCCAGATTCGGCACAAACGGAAAGGGATGGGCCGGATCAAGCGCCAGGGGCGTCAGAATCGGGAAGATGTTCGCCTGGAACTCTTCTTCAAGCCATTGGGCGTCCGTATCGCTCAGCTCGTCTTCATCGATGACGACGACGCCGGCGTCACGCATCAACGGCTTCAATTCGCGCCAGCAACGCTGCTGTTCGCTCAGCAGCGCGGCGGCGTGTTCAGAAATCATGGTCAGCTGTTCTTGCGCGGGCAAGCCTTCCTGGCTCAACGCTGAAACGCCTTCGCGCACCTGTCCACGAAGACCGGCGACGCGAACCATAAAAAACTCGTCGAGATTGCTGGCGGAGATCGAAAGGAATCTCAGCCGCTCCAAAAGCGGGTGGTTTTCGTTGAACGACTCTTCAAGGACGCGGCCATTGAAAGCGAGCCAGGACAATTCGCGGTTGATGAATCGCGAGGGCGCGTCAGGCGCAATCCGTGCGGCGCCGTCAACATCCTGTCTGGTTCCGTCGTCGGCCGCCACGGCGTCCTCCTCATCAGCGAAGCTACGAGGCTCTTTTATGCCGCCGGATCGCCTTCAGAAAGGTTATCAAGAAGCTTTTGAACCAAAGGCGTCGTTATTTTCCGCTTTTCTTCAAGGGCGGACCGGTCCGCAAGCGCAACAAATGCACGCGCCGCTGCAAAAGTGCGCGGCAGGCGCGGGACAGCATATTCGATAACAGCCGGAGACACCGCCACCTGACGGTCGCGGAAGCCCTTGGCGATGACCGCCCGGATGAGCGCCTCATCGGGATCGGCGAGGATCGCCCGGGGCGCCGCTTCCAGCCGGGTCCGCAAATCCTTGAGCCCGCCGGACCAGAGCCCGGGATGCCCCTCACCCACCAGCAGGAAACGCCGCCCTTCGCTAGCCCCGTCCTCAAAGGCCTCAAGAAAGGCGCGTGGATCTTCGGCCGGCATATTGTCGATGATGGCGAGCCCGTCACCGTAAGGCGCGGCGGCGAGCGCATTGGCGGTGAGCGTCGTGGCGTCGAGCCCCTCCACCAGCGCATGGGCGAAATGAGTTTTTCCCGCGCCCGACGGCCCGCAAATGACCAATGCCGGCTCCGCGGAGTGAAGCCAGGCGTCGCCGGCGCGCCAGGCCGCGTCATTACTGTCGGCACGCACGAATGACGCCCGGTCGTAACGCGGCGGCGTTTCGGGCAAATCAAGCGGAAGCTGGCGCGCCGTCAGGGGCATGAAGATCGGCTCTGATTTCAAGGTCAAAGGGGCTTTCACCCACAAACATACACGGCGCAACGGGACATTATCACCTTATCACCGTTCCGCCTTCGATAGCGGGCGAACACCTTCGCCGCGCTAACGTACTCTATCAATAACGCGTGTCCGACGGCGTTTCGTCATAGGATGCTGGCTGCACCGGAATGGTCTGCTCACCCGTCGCGCCAAAGCGCTGTGCGCGCCGGCGGGAGTCGCCGTGCACTTGCTGGGCGGTCGAGGGCGTCGCCACCAGCCAGCGCTCGCCATCTTCGGTCCACAGAGCGAGGCCCTGCGCCTCCATGGCGACAATCAGCTTGTCCGGATCGCCATAGGCGCGCACCAGCATTTCCGCGCCATAACGCGACAATGACCGCACCTGTACCGACCCCACAAGCGGCGTCGAAATCAGCGCAGAGCGGATTTTCGCCCATTCATCGAGGGTGCGGAAATAGGCGCTCGCTTCAAGCAAGGCGGCCTCAGTGTGGTCGATCAGCGTCTGCTCTTTCCAGGGCTTGGCGTGTTTCGCGATAACGACCTCGATGGCCTCTTCAGCGAGTGTCGGGAAATTCCCAGCATCCCGCGTAAACCAGGCTTCGGCCAGCACATCGCCGACCTTTGCAGGATTGAAAGCATTGGTGGCCGGACCCTGCAGGGCGCCGCCGAACTCTTCAGCGCCGGAGGCGCTCACACGGTCCAGGATGCTGTCTTCGTCATTCAGCTCTGCGGATTCGCGGAACCCATTGATCAGGCGCACCCGCAGCTTGTACTCGCCGTCCGCCTGCTGGAGGTAAGCATGGGCGACAATCACCTGGCTGACCGAATAGCGCTCCGCCATGCGGGCAAGCGCCTCCGTGTTCAGCGCCAGCGCCTGACGCGCGCTGATGACTGTGGAGTCTTCCAGGTCGCCCAGCGGCGCCGTCATGGGCGTCAGTTCATTGTTGTACGGACGAATTTTCCACGCCGCCATCCATGGATTGTTCTCTTCCCAAAGGTAAAGGCCGTTCGCTGTTTGCAAGACCGGCAGGACGAGCGCTGTGCGCGTCTGCGCTTCGGAATAGGGAATGCCCGCCTCCCGCAGAAGACGGCGCACGGAAGCCGGCTTGAAACGATAGGTGATAAAGGCGCGATAGGTGTTGGCTGAGCTCTTCTCGTTATAGACTTCAAAACCGGATTCGAGATCTTCAAGGGTCTGGTCGCTGAGCGGGATCACTGTGCGGTCTACGACGCTGGCGGTGGGGCCGTCGGGGGAAAAGGCTTCCGCATCAGCGCCGACGCGGGGCAGATAGGGCCAGTCATCTTCGATTGTCAGACGACGCAGCAGGATTTCAATGGCCTTCCGGCGCCCCTGGCGCTGGGCGATGTTTTTCGCCGCCGTGGCGCTGTCGGCCTGGGCCTGAACCGTGACGCGAGGCACCACGAAAACGTCGTCTCCAGCCGCATAAGCCGCCGGGATCGAGGCCATTAGCGCGGCCAGAACCATCAATGCACGCCGAATTATGGTCATTCAAAACTCCGTTTTCGCGAGGCGCCGCGATTATAACCACCGATTGCGGCCGTTTATAGCCGGAGCCGCCCCTGGAAACGACCCCGTAAGCGCCTGTCTTGATAATATTTCAGCCATGATTTCCCCCCAACCTGACGGCGCTTGACGCAGCGCAGCAGCGCCCAGCATAAAAACAGGCGGACGATGAAGGAGTTGTGTATGGGCAGATGGCTTGCCTTCCTGTTGCTGGCGGGACTCACCTGCCTCTCAGCCGCCGCCGCAAAGGACGGGGCGGACGCCGGCGCCCCGACACCGCTGACGCCTTTCGCCCCCTTGAGCCTTGAGGAAAGCCAGCTCGACCAGCTGGACGACGCGATTGAACGCGCCATGCAAAGCGGCGATTTTGTCGGCCTTGCGGTCGCCGTGGTGCGCGATGGCGAGACAAAGTTCCTGAAAACCTATGGCGTGACGGAAATCGGCGGCGACAAGGCGGTGACGCCAAACACGCTGTTTCGCATCGCCTCCCTGTCGAAGGGATTCGCTTCGAGCCTTGCTGGCCTCGCCGTCAGCGAAGGAAAATTGTCGCTCGATGCGCCGGCAATCGATTTTGCGCCCACCCTTGCGCTGTCCGGCGGCGCGGAGAAATCCTTAACGCTTGCGCATCTCCTCAGCCAACGCACCGGTCTGCCGCCAAACGCCTATGACAATCTTCTGGAGGCGGGCGTGCCGCCCGAGAAGATCCTGCCGCAATATCGCAAGGTGAAACCGATCTGCGGCGTCGGCAGATGCTACACCTATCAAAACGTCACTTACGACATCGCCGGGCGTGCTGTTTCTGCGGCTTATGGGGAATCCTATGCCGATCTCGTGGCGATGCGCCTGTTTACGCCGCTCGGCATGCGCACCGCTTCCATTGGATCTGCGAGCTTGACCCAAACCGGCGACTGGGCGCGGCCGCATTTGCGCGACCGAAAAAAGTCGCGCGACGCGCCGCCTAATCCCTGGCATGTGGTTGAGGTCAAAGAGCCTTATTACGGCGTTCCCGCGGCCGGCGGCGTCAACGCCAGCATCACAGACATGACGCAATGGCTGAAAGCGCAGCTTGGCGACGCGCCGGAAGTGCTCTCCCCCGCGGTGCTCGATCTGATCCACAGCCCACAAGTGAACACGCCTTCGGAAACTCGGCGTATGAGATCGGTCATGCCGAATCTGGCGTCGTCGCAATACGCTTATGGCTGGCGCGTCTATGACTATGGGGGAAAGCGCGTCATTGCCCATGGCGGCTCCGTCGACGGCTATGGCGCCCATATCGCCTTTATTCCCGATCTCAACGCCGGGATTGTCGTCCTTGCAAACACGCGCTCCAGGCGCATGTGGAGTATCGCCCCGATGTTTCTGGACCTGACGCTCAGCCAGCCCCGGCGTGACTGGCTGGCGCTGGAAGGCATGGATACAGTCTTCGCCGGGTCTCAATAGCCCGGACACGGCGTTAGGCGGCGCTTGGCAACGCTTGTCTGGGCGGCCAACCCTGCGTAGAAGGCGCCCAAACCCGGAAGCCAACCAGGCCCCAAAAAGGACAATTGGTCCATGAGCGAAGCGTATAAAAAGGCGGGTGTCGACATTGATGCTGGCGAGCGGCTGGTGGACGCCATCGGCCCGCTGGCCAAAGCGACGGCGCGCCCCGGCGCGGACGCGGCGCTCGGCGGTTTCGGCGGGCTGTTCGACCTGAAGGCGGCGGGCTTCAAGGACCCGATCCTCGTTTCCGGCACGGACGGCGTTGGCACCAAGCTCAAGGTCGCTTTTGAAACTGGCCTTCACGACACGATCGGTTTCGACCTCGTCGCCATGTGCGTCAATGATGTTCTGGCGCAGGGCGCAGAGCCGCTTTTCTTTCTCGACTATTTCGCTACTGGCAAGCTCGATGAAGACACCGCTGCGCGGGTTGTTGCGGGGATCGCTCACGCCTGCGCCGAAGCAGGCTGCGCATTGATCGGCGGTGAAACCGCTGAGATGCCGGGTATGTATGGCCCCGGCGAATACGATCTTGCCGGTTTTTGCGTCGGCGCCGCAGAGCGCGACCGGCTGTTGCCTCGCAAAGTTTCCGCAGGCGATGTGATGATCGGCCTCGCCTCTTCCGGCGCGCACTCGAACGGCTATTCCCTGATCCGCAAGATCGCTGCTGACGCTGGCGCAAAATATGACGCCCCTGCGCCGTTCGATGGGTCGAAAACGCTGGGCGAAGCGCTGATCGCGCCAACACGCATTTACGTGAAGAGCATTCTCGGGCTTCTCGATGACGAAGTCGTAAAAGCCTTCGCGCACATCACCGGCGGCGGTCTCACCGACAACACCCCGCGCGTTTTGACCGACGGCCTGGCGCCGCGCTTCGATGACGGCGCCCTGGAGCTGCCGCCGCTGTTTCAATGGTTGAAAGAAACAGGCGGGCTTTCTGATGAAGAAATGCGGCGCACCTTTAACTGCGGGATTGGCGGCGTTGTCGTTTGTTCCCCGAAAGCCGTTGAGGCGACGCTGGCGCGTTTGACCGCTTCTGGTGAGACCGCCCACATCAT
>JAUIEG010000790.1 GCA_030428745.1 Alphaproteobacteria bacterium | reverse complement strand
CCGCTTCGGTGAGGTCGCGGGCGTAGCGCTTCAGCGCGTCATAGGCCTGTTCCGCCGACGCTGTATCCGCCGTGCGCCCTTTTCGGACGTCATTGATCGCTTCGTTGAGTTTCGCGGCGGTGACGCCGGAGTCCTTCAGAATCTTCGCCGTGCCGGCGCTCGCTTCCACCGCCAGCGCCGTGAGGAGCCGTTCGGCGGTGACGAATTTATCGCCGGCTTTCTTGCCGATTTCCTCGGCGGCGGCGAAGACCTTAGCGGTCGGCGCAGCCATATAGATCTGGCCATTGCCGCCCTCGACTTTAGGCAGCTTGCCGAGCGCCTCGTCGGTCAGTTGCAGCGCTTTGTCGGGCTGGCCCCCCGCCGCGCGAATGAGATTCGACGCGAGTCCTTCCTGATCATCCAGCAAGGCTTTCAAGACATGTTCAGGGGTGAATTGCTGATGGCCGTCGCGCAAGGCGATGGTTTGGGCGGCCTGAATGAGACCGCGGGCGCGGTCGGTGTAGTTTTCAAATTGCATCTCGACCTCGTTTTGAGCGTCAAAAGGTTAATAGCGCCCCGTTTTGGCGACGCCTTGTTCTATCTCAAAATGGGGTCGAAAGGCCTAAGATCAAGCCGCTGAGGATAAAAATCGACCCCCGGAAGAGGCCCAAAAGCCTTGTTTACAAAACCGGCGCTTTGTGCGGAAACAAGCCCCAACGTCTCACGCTTACGAGGAAGCCTTACCATGCCCGCCTTGCACCCTGACATCGATCCTGACGGCCTGCTCGAATATTCCGTCGTCTATACAGACCGTTCTCTCAACCATATGTCTGCGGCGTTTCAGAGCGTGATGCGCACGCTCAGCGCTGAACTGAAAAGCGTTTACAACGCCAGCGCGGTCGCCATCGTCCCCGGCGGCGGCACCTACGCCATGGAGGCGGTTGCGCGCCAGATCGCCACGGACAAGAAAGTCCTTGTTGTCCGCAATGGCTGGTTCTCCTTCCGCTGGACGCAGATCCTCGACTCGGGAAACATCGCCGCCGAGACGATCGTGATGAAAGCGCGACGGACCGCTAATGCGCCGGATGCGCCTTTTGCGCCTGCGCCCATTGAGGATGTTGTCGCGCGCATTGCAGCAGAAAAACCCGATGTCGTTTTCGCCCCGCATGTAGAGACGGCGTCAGGCATGATCCTGCCTGACGACTATCTCAAAAAACTCGGCAAGGCGGCGCATGACGCGGGCGCGCTTTTCGTCCTCGATTGCATCGCCTCAGGCTGCGTCTGGGTCGATATGGAGAAAACAGGCGTGGATCTGTTGATCAGCGCGCCGCAAAAGGGATGGAGCGCAAGCCCCTGCGCCGGCCTCGTCATGATGAGCGAGCGCGGGCGAGAAAAAGTGAAAGCGTCCACATCAACAAGCTTCGCCTGCGATCTTGGCAAGTGGCTCGACATTATGGAAGCTTACGAGAATGGCGGCCATGCTTATCACGCCACCATGCCCACGGATGCGCTGCGCGCATTGTTAAGCGCTGTCCTTGTAACGAAAGAACGCGGCTACGAGGCGATGTGCGAAGCGCAATGGGAACTTGGCCGAAAGGTTCGCGCTCTCTTGAAGGCCAGAGGCTTTCCTTCGGTCGCAGCGGAAGGCTTCGAGGCGCCGGGCGTCGTCGTTTCCTATACGAGCGATCCAGAGATCAGGAATGGCTCAAAATTCGCGGCTCAAGGATT
>JAUIEG010000789.1 GCA_030428745.1 Alphaproteobacteria bacterium | reverse complement strand
ATGACCACACCATCGCCTCTATCGCGATTGTCGCGGTTATCGTTTCGATGCAGCTCGTGCGCTGGTACAAGAACGAAGCTTTTTACGCGATGTTTTACGGCTTGCTGCTGATTGGCGCCGTTCTTGGTTCCGCCGCGCCCGATCACGCCGGCGTCAATTCTGCGGTCGTGCCATTCCTGGCGCTCGGGCCCGTCATGACCGGCTATATGGCGGGGCGGCGCGTCGCCTTGTGGACCTGCGCGGCGTCGGTCGCGACATTATCGTTTCTTTACTGGGTTTCTCTCAATCATCCGGCGGCGATGGCGCCCTACGACTATACGCGCGAGACCAACCGCTTTGCGCAAGGTATTTTCGCTATCTTTATCTCAACCGGCATCGCGGTGATGATCACCGAAAGTCTTTATACGATGCTCGAATCCATGAGGGACAATGTGCGTCGCGCCAAAAGCGCTGAGGCGGTGAAGTCGGAATTCCTCGCCACCATGAGCCACGAACTTCGAACGCCGCTCAACGGCGTCATCGGCCTCACCGACGCTCTCCTTGCGGGGACGCTGCCGGCTCATGAACGCCGCCTTACCGATACGATCCGCCAGTCGGGCGAGTCGCTTCTCCTCATTCTTAACGACCTTCTCGATCTCTCCAAGATTGAGGCCGGTAAACTCGCCATCGAAGCAAGACCGACGGACCTGCGCGACCTTGTGCGCTTCGTCACCGATAACTGGCGGGAAAGCGGCGCCGCGAAGGGCCTGTTGGTGAGCGCGAATGTCACCGGAGAAATCCCGGCATCGGCCTTGGTTGACGATCTGCGTCTGCGACAGATTTTACAAAACCTCATGTCCAACGCCGTGAAGTTCACGACCGAAGGCCAGGTGAGTCTGCATCTTCACGGCGTCAATCGCGGCGGCGGGCGCTACGCGCTGGAGTTCCGCGTCACTGACACCGGCAGGGGGATTCCGGACGGTCAGGTCGCCCAGATTTTTGACAAATTCGAACAGGGCGAGCGCGGCACGTCGCGGCGATATGGCGGCACTGGTCTCGGCCTTCCCATCTGCCGGATGTTGGCGCAGTTGATGGGCGGCGCCATCGGCGTTGAACGCACCGGGCCTGCGGGCTCGACATTCCTGTTGTCGCTCAAGATCAATGAAGCGGAGCATGCTGCTGCTGCGGTCGATGACGTCTATGACGCCGCTGATAATCTGATGGGCTTGCAAGTTCTCGTGGCCGAAGACAACGAAGTGAACCGGCTTGTCTTGAGCGAATTCCTGAAAGCCTGGGGCGTCGACGCTGATTTTGCCCATGACGGCGCCGCCTGCCTCGAACGGCTCGCCGCGCGCGACTATGACATCGTCCTGATGGACAAACACATGCCCGGCATGAGCGGCATGGAAACGACGCGGGCGATTCGCAAGATGGACGGGCCCATGGCGAAGGTTCCGATTGTCGCCGTCACCGCCGACGCCATGCCCGGCGAGCGCGAAGCGATGCTTGCTTCCGGCATGAACGAGTTCATCACCAAACCGCTTCGCGCTGAAGCGTTGAAGGCGGTGATCCTTAGAACGCTGAAAACCCGCGCGGCGGCGTAAACAATTTTACATGCCATTTCGCTGAGCGGCGTTATACTGCTTAGATGCCGCTTGAATTTGAAACAACAGATGAGCTTTTGAACTTCGTCAGCGATGGCGGGGTTCCCCGAGCACATGCGCAAGGATA
>JAUIEG010000070.1 GCA_030428745.1 Alphaproteobacteria bacterium | reverse complement strand
CATCGCCGACATCGCCTCTGAGTTCGATATGACGCGGCCAGCCGTCGCGAAACATCTCGCCATCCTGAAGGAGGGCGGCGTGATTTCGGTCGAGACAAAGGGCCGTGAACGCATCAACCGCCTCAACCCGCAAGCGCTGAAGACCGCCGCCGAGTGGCTGAATTACTTCGACCGCTTCTGGGATGACCGCCTCGCCCAACTCAAAAACGTCGTGGAGACAACATCATGAGCACGAAGATCGTCAAAACCGTATTTCTGAAAGCCCCGCCGGAGCATGTGTGGAAATTCCTGACCAAGGCGGACAAGCTGGCGTTGTGGTTCCATCAGGGCGAAACGGATCTGGAGGAAGGCGGCGATTGGGCGTTGCTGACCAACAGTCCGGGCAAGGAAGGTCAGCGCATGTGCTGGGGAAAAGTGCTGGAAATGAAAAAGCCCGAACGGCTCGTCCACACTTTCACGCATCCTTTTTTGCAGGAGGTGGAAACCACCTGCACCTGGACGCTTGAAGAGGCGAAAGGCGGTACGATCCTCACGCTTGTCCATGACGGGTGGGATAACTTCAAGGATGATCCGTTCGGCATGGCGGCCAATCATGACACCGGCTGGGATGAGCACTTCCAGAGGCTGAGGCGTGTGACGAGTTAAACCGCAAACTAACGAAAGTTTTATCTCGCTTCTGGCGTCTCCGGGGGCGGCATATGGTATGAACGCGCCATAACCCGGGGGAGGCTGGGAGGTTTGAAATGAAGCTTGTCAAAGCTGGTGCGGCGCTATGCGCGCTCCTTTCCCCTGTGTTCGCTGCCGACATGGTCGACATCCGCGAGTGGGAAGTTCCTTATGAGAGTTCGCGCCCCCGCGACCCCTATGCGGAGAGCGCCAATTCGGTTTGGTTTGTTGGCCAGCGGACCGGCTATCTCGCCAATCTCAACACGGATACGGGCGAAATTTACAAGGTCGATCTGAAAGAAGGATCGGGCCCGCATAATCTGATCGTCGGCTCTGATGGAATTGTCTGGTACGCCGGCAACCGCAACGCGCTGATTGGACGGTTCGATCCGAAGACGAAAGAGATCGAGGAAATCGTCATGCCGGATGCAGCGGCGCGCGATCCGCATACGCTCATCTTCGATGAAGCCGAAGAGAACATCTGGTTTACAGTGCAGGGTGGCAATTTCATCGGCCGCCTCAATGTTGAAAGCCGTGAAGTGGATTTGATCCCGTCGAAAACCGAGCGCTCGCGTCCTTATGGAATCAAGATTGCGCCCGACGGATCGGTCTGGGCCGATCTTTTCGGAACCAACAAGCTTGCGCATGTCGATCCTGAAACGCTTGAGCTCACGGAAATTGAACTGCCTCGCGAGGAGGCGCGCCCGCGACGGGTCGAAGTGACCGCCGATGGACGTGTCTGGTACGGCGATTACGCAAAGGGCGTGCTTGGCGTTTACAATCCGAAAACGAAAAAGTTTGAGGAATGGACGATGCCGCAAGGCGAGGGCGCACGCCCCTATGGCATGGCGACTGACGGCCAGGGCCGTATCTGGATGGTCGCCACCGGCGTCGAGCCGAATGTCTTTACCGGCTTTGATCCGGAAACGGAGGAGTTCTTCTCCGAGACAAATGTGCCTTCGGGCGGCGGCAGCATTCGCCATATGCATTATTACGCGCCAACCGGGGCTGTCTGGTTCGGCACGGACACAAACTATGTGGGCCGCGCCATTGTCGATCCGCCGGTGACGGATTAGCCGCCATGAAAACGCTTTTCAGCATGACAAGCGCGGCTGCAGTTTTAGCGGGTGCGGCGTTCGCCTATCCCGAAGGCGCCCCCTGGGGTGCTGACGACCTCAATGGCGCGCAAAGCTGCGCCACCTGTCATTTTGACTTCGAGGCGGAAGAAAATTCCGCCCTTGTGTCGCTTGATGGTCTGCCGGAAACGGTGGAGCCCGATGAAACCTATAAACTGACGCTTCATTTCGCGCCAAGCGGCGCTGAGATCGCCGGTTTTTTGTTGAGCGCCAGCGCCGGCGCTTTCCATCACGCCAAAAAAGGGACGGAAGCGAACGAACAGGATGTGCGTTCAACGGCGCCGCTTCCGGCGAAAGAAGGCGTTAGCTGGACAGTGACCTGGACAGCGCCGGAAGACGTGGATGATGACGCCGACGGCGAGATTGTTTTTTACGCCGCGGTGAACGGAGCCAATAACGATATGTCGTCATTTGGCGACCGGGTTTATTTCAGGACGTTTTCGGTGAAGCTCGCTGACTGAAAAACCTCACTGCCAGCGCTTGGACAGTTTCTGATCCATCTCATTCGCCGGTTTTGTTTCGGCGCCGCCATAGCCGGTGACGCTGTCGCCAACAAACGGGTTGGACTGGCGCTCGCGGTTGAAAGTGGAGGCGGGCCCGTGACCCGGCACGAATTGCACGTCGCCCAATGGCCATAGTTTCTGCGTAATGGAATTGATCAGCGTGTCATGATCGCCGCGGGGGAAATCCGTTCGCCCGATGGAGCCTGCGAACAGGACATCGCCCACAAAAGCGATATTGGCGTCCTTGTTGTAGAGCACCACATGGCCGGGCGTGTGCCCGGGCGTCGTGACGACATAAAATTTCAGCCCTTCAAGCTCGACTTCGTCACCGTCATCGAGCCATTTATCCGGCGCGCAATTCTCGCCCATGCCGGGATGGCCGTATTGCGCCCAGTGATCGGCGATTTCGTCGAGCCAGAATGTATCTTCCTTGTGCGGACCGATAATCGGGGCGCCGGTAGCGCGCTTGACCGCCATGGCGCCGCCCGCATGGTCGAGATGACCATGGGTGATCCAGATCTGTTCGATTTCGGCGTCGAACTCTTTCGCGGCTGCAAGAATTTTCTCCGGCTCACCGCCGGGATCGACTACCGCCGCCTTGCCGTTTGGCGCTCGGATGATCGAGCAATTCTGCTGGAAGGGCGTCACGGGCACGATGCGGACGGTGAAGGGCGGCGCTGGTTGGGACTGGCTCATAGTCATACCTAAGCGCGGCGGGGCGGTGTTGCCAAGGCTTAAACAGCGATTGATTTGAGGGTGACGAGGGCTGTCGCGACCATAACGCGCTTGTCGCCCGTCTCCGCCCACACGTCCGAGCGCACAACGCCGATGGACGCGCCGCGGGAAAGCGCCGTCGCTTCCGCCACCAGCATGTCGCCCTGCGCCGGCTTCATGAAGTTGATCTTGAGCTCAATAGTGAGGCACGCCTTGCCCTCTGGCAGAACTGTAGCGTAGCAGGCGCCGGCGGCGTGATCGGCAAGCCCCGTGACAACGCCGGCATGAACATAGCCCATGAACTGCACGAGCTCTTCCTTGGGGGCGACCTCAAGGGCGACGAAGCCTTCTTTGAGGTCGCGAACCTGGAAGCCCGACTCCTTGGTGAAGCCGCGGGCGGTGGTGAGCTTTTCAAATGTGTCTTTAAGATCGCTGCGCATGTGGGAAGGCTAATAGGCCTTCCGGGCCCGCGCCAGCGTAATGTGCAGTTCTGGTCAGGCCGGCTTTTTCCGGATCAGGTAGCGATAGACGCCGAGAAGATTAATGGCCGTCAGAGCGAGATTGGTGACCAGAAGCCCATGATCATTCTCCATGGCCGCAAATGCAATCCACAACAGCGACGAGACCGTGAAAATGGCGAAGGCGATTCCGGTCGCTTTCTGGCTGATATGGGCGGCGATGGTGCTGGCGGCGACAATGGTGAGCAGCGTCGCCGTCCACTGGATGAGCGCATTCACGGGAGGTTACGCCGCTTTCAGTTCGTCTTCATCAATCGGCATGATCGCCGCGAGGACAACCTTTTTACGCGCATCGAAACGCTTGCCCATGAGATCGGCCTGTTCTTTTGAAAGCAGCTTGCGCGCCTTCGGGAAGAAGTCTTTTTCTTCCTCATCCATATGGTGCTCGATCAGCTCGGACAGCGCGCCGAATTTGACGCCCCACTCTTCGCTGGTGACGGGAAAGGTGTCGAGTTCTTCAAGGAACCCATTGGCGACGTGATGCTCGTTGAGCGCCTCGTAGGAATCCTTGCTCATCTTGGTGTCGTCGCGCAGAAACGAATAGAACACGGCTTCCTCGACCTTGTGGTGGGCCCACATGTCGAGCTTGAACTTGGTGAATAGCTCCAGCCGCGTTTTCTCCGCGCGCGCCGTGGTTTCTTTTATTTTGTCCATGACCTCGCGGGCGTCGTCATGGTCTTTCTTGATGCGGTCATAGATATTCACGGGTGTCCTCCAACCTTTGTTCAGGCAGTAAACACCGGAAATGCGGGTTTGTTCCTGCGTTGAGTTCTTAGGGAACGCCCACCCCCTCGCAAAGTTCAACGTTCAATGAATGCTGTCATGAGCAAGTCGTGACTTTACTATATCGACGGGATTATGCTTTGGTCATCATTAGTTGAGTATGGGGTAATTGTGGCATGAGAAACATATCTTTTATCGGATCAATTAGCCGGATAGTGGGAGTTGCGCTTGCAAGCGTTTGCTTCAGCATCACGCCATCCAAAGCGGCTGATATTCTCACAATTCAACTTGAAGCTGTTTTTGGGCCGTTAGGCATGCCTTTTGAGGGTGACGCCCCAGGTTCCGTCGATATTGAGCCGGGCGATATAATGTCGTTTTACGCCGTGCTCACTGATTTGGAGAATACGGGCGTTCCGAGTTTTCGTTTCGCGCCGACACTTTTGCAAGCAACGGCAAATATTAACGGCGCTGAATTTGCCTTTGGAAACGTGCGGGCGCGTACGAATACGTCCTCGGACCTTGATTTCAATATTCTTGGGGACACTGAGTTTACTGACGCGTCGGATTTCGAGCTAACGGGCTCAGGCCCCTTGCTGGAGAGCGGCTACTTTACAGAGTTGACTTTTCGTAACGACAATATGGATTTCACCGATATTTCATCACTCGCCGAACTGATTCCATATCTTAGAACTGATATTGTGAGCCTGTCGATTTTTGAAATGATTGAAGTAACGGGGCCAAACGCTCTTCGGTTAAGCGGAGGCACGGAATTTTCTGCTGAAGTAACGAGCCTCGAATTTACGCTAACGGATGCACAGCCTGTCCCATTGCCCGCCGCTTTTCCTCTGATGGCTGGCGGACTGGCTTTATTCGGCGCTTCAACGATAAAGCGTCGGCGTCACAGCCGGCATGGATAAGCCGATCTCTCAGGCCGCCTGTTTCAAACCGTCGAGAAACCGTCTGAAAATATAGAAGCTGTCCTCCGGGCCGGGGGAGGCTTCGGGGTGGTACTGCACCGAAAAGGCCGGGGCGTCTTTGAGCGCGATGCCGGTGTTGGTGCCGTCGAACAGCGAGATATGGGTTTCCTCCACATTGGCGGGGAGGTTGTCGCCGTCGACGGTGAAGCCGTGATTCATGGAAACGATTTCGACCTTGCCGGTGGAGAGATCTTTCACCGGATGGTTCGCGCCGTGATGGCCCTGGGGCATTTTCTTTGTCTTGGCGCCGGCGGCGAGCGCCAGCATCTGGTGGCCGAGACAGATGCCGAGCAACGGCACTTGCGCCTTGATCAGTTGACGGATCACCGGGACGGAATATTGGCCCGTCGCGGCTGGGTCGCCCGGACCGTTGGAGAGGACGACCCCCGCCGGGTTCTTTTCCATGATGTCTTCGAAGCTCGCCTTCGCAGGAACGACAGTGACGCGGCAGCCTTCACTGGCGAGGCGGCGCAGGATGTTGCGTTTCACACCATAGTCGATGACGACAATATGCGGGCCTGACCCGTCATGGGCGAGATAGCCTTTATTCCATTCCCATCCCTTTTCATCGGATGTGTAGCCCTGCGCCGGGCTCACATCCCGGGCGAGGTCGCGGCCTTCCAGCCCCGCCCAGTCGGCGGCGCGTTTTTGCAAGGCGTCGATGTCGAAATGGCCGGATGACGAATGGGCGATGACCCCATGCGGCATGCCAAGCTCGCGAATGCGTGCGGTGAGAGCCCGGGTGTCGACGCCGGCGATGCCGATAATGCCGCGGCGGCGCATCCAGGCGGAAAGGTCGAGCTGGGCGCGGTAGTTCGACGGGCTCGTCGCCATGGCCCGGAAGATCGCGCCGCGCGCGGCGGTCGCCGAGGTCGGAGAGGCGTTTTCAACATCCTCGGCGTTAACGCCCACATTCCCGATATGGGGGAAGGTGAAGGTGATGATCTGGCCTGCATAGGATGGGTCCGTCAGGATTTCCTGATAGCCGGTCATGGCCGTGTTGAAGCAGACCTCGCCCACGGCCTCGCCCGCGGCCCCGAGACCCTGTCCGTAAATCACTGTTCCGTCAGCCAGAACCAGGGCGGCTGTGGGACGGTCGGCGGAAGCTTGACTAATTTTCATCTATAATTATCTCTTCGCGGCCTTGTTGCATTGCAAGATTGCACGGCGGGGCTGGCGATTAGCGGCTCTGTCTCGCAGAAAAGCTGGCCCGCGCGCAAATTGCGCCGGAAGCTAGGCGAAGGGACCACTAGGGTCAACAACGGATAAGCCAAGGATTATCCTGAAAAAACAGTCTCTTATGGTGGGGATCAAAAAGGCGGCGCGGATTTTGAATCCATTGGCGCGCCTGTAATGGAGAATCAGATGCTCAGAGAGCAAATCGACACGAGCTTGAAGACCGCGATGAAAGCCGGGGACGCCAAGCTTCGGGTCGCGACCCTGCGGCTCATCAACGCCGCCATCAAGGACCGCGACATCGCCGCCCGCGCGGAAGACCGCTGCGACGGCGCCACGGAAGAAGAGATCCTCGCGATTCTCACCAAGATGGTGAAACAGCGCGAAGAAAGCGCCGCCGCCTTTGAAAATGGCGGACGGCCGGACCTCGCCGAAAAGGAACGCAGTGAAATCGAGGTTATCCGCGAGTTCCTGCCACGTCAGCTTTCCGACGACGAAATTCAGTCCGCCGTCACCGATGTGATCAAGGAATATGACGCATCCGGATTGAAAGACATGGGCAAGTGCATGGGCGCTTTGAAAGAGCGCTATAGCGGCGCCATGGATTTCGGCCGCGCCGGCAAGCTCATGAAAGAAAAGCTGACCTCGGCCGCTTAAAGCTTGCGCAACGCTTCCGCGATCGCATCGGCGTTGTAAGGCTTTGACGCGACAGGGGCGTCAGGATAACCGTCCGCGGCAAGCTTGTCTTCACCATAGCCGGTTGTGAATATGAAAGGGACGCCCTTCGCGACGAGCTTTCTGGCGATCTCAAGTCCGCTTTCATCCCCAAGATTGATGTCGAGAACGGCGTAGTCGAACTCATGTTTTTCGAGGGCGGCGAGCGCAGCTTTCACATTCGATACGAGCTTGACGTCGTCGGCGCCCAGCTCCGTGAGAATGCTCTCCGCTTCCATTGCGACAATCACGTTATCTTCGACAACCAGGGCGCGGCCCTTAATGCGCTCGCCGAGCCCCTGGGATTCGCCGGGTTCATCCTCTTCCTGCGCCGCCGCCTCGGCGAAGGACGCGACGAATTTAGCGGGCAAGGTGAAAAAGGCCTCAAGCCCCGACGGCGCATACGTCACCGCAGCTTCGCCTTTAAGGTCGAAGGGGATGGAATTTTCGATGATGGTCGAGCCGAAGCCGTGCCGCGTGGGCGGTTTCACTTTTGGTCCTTTGCGCTCGTTCCAGGAGAGAGCGAGGGCGCCGTTTTTCTCTCCAAGGGCGATCAAAACCTCGCCTTTTGAATCCGACAGGGCGCCGTGCTTTGCGGAATTCGTGATCAGCTCGTGTATGACAAGCGCCATGGTCGTGAAGGCGTTCGGATACAGCATGGCGTCGGGGCCGGAGATAAGAACCCTCGTTTTCTTTTCGTTAAGATAGGCCGCTGCTTCGGTTTCGATGAGCTTGTAAAGCGATGCGGGCGACCAGTTCTGTTTTGTGATCTGGTCATGGGCGGTGGCCAGCGATTCAATCCGCGCGCCGACAATGTCTGAAAATTCTTCAATCGATGCTGTTTGCCCGCGCGACTGGTTCACAAGCCCCCGGATGAGATTAAGGATATTGCGCACGCGGTGATTGAGTTCGGCGATCAGGAATGATTGCTGCTTTTCGGCTTTTTCCCTTTCGAGGCGCGCCGCTTCCGTGAGCCTCAAGACGACTTCCATGAGCGTAATGCGCATGGATTCTGCGGCTTCCAGCTCGACGTCACTCCAGGGCGCGCTTTGCCCGCGTACTTCCGCCTGCCACAGCTCGAAGCTTTTTCGCGGCGTCAGGCGCGTCCCATGCGGGCCTGTGCGCACCGGCTTTGACGGATCGCCGGCCCAGTTCACCGTCTGCACCAGCTCTTTTCGAAAAAGAATGATGTAATCGCGTGGCTCGCGTGAGACGGGTAGCGCCAATATGCCCGACGCGACCGGCGTGAAGGCGCCCGCGCGGTCATAGCTTTCGCCGAGCCGGTCCGTTGCAAAGATGCGGCTTGGCGCGGCGGTGTTCAGAAATCGCGCGAGAAGGCGAATTTCATCCCGTGACGGCGTTTCACCAAGCGTTTGGATGTCGTTGCCGATGATCGCTGAGGCGCTGTCATGAGGTATGACCTCCTGGAAATAGGCGCTGACGTCGCGAAAATTATTTGCAAGCGAGGTTTCGCCGGCGAACTGCTGCATGAGCTTGTCGTGGATGGCGCGGGCCTTGCGGTTGTGCGCGCGTTGCTGGTCAGCCACGCGCTGCGCCAGCACCGCGGAAAAAAGTTCGCCGAAGAGTTCGGCGCCGGTGCGCACATTCTGCGCCAGGACTTTTGCCGACATATGGTGGCAGGCGAAGAGCCCCCAGAGTTTGCCTTGATGCAAAATCGAGATGGAAAGCGAGGCGCCGACGCCAACATTTTTCAAATATTCGATATGGATCGGCGATACGGCCCGCAAAAGGCTGAGCGATAAATCAAGCGGTTCGCCTTCGGGGCTTTGCGCTGGCGCGATGGGCGATGGTTCTGCATTGATGTCGGCGATCAGGCGCAAGAGATTGCGGCGGTAAAGCTCGCGCGCCTGTTTCGGGATGTCGGAGGCGGGATAATTGAGGCCGAGATAGGATTCCAAATCGGGACGCCGGCTTTCCGCGATCACAGCGCCATGCCCGTCCGGGCTGAAACGGTAGACCATGACGCGATCGAATTCGAGATAGCGGCGCAATTCCGCAGCCGCAGCGTCGCTTGCGGCTTCAATTGTGTCGGCGGCCTTTACGGCG
>JAUIEG010000788.1 GCA_030428745.1 Alphaproteobacteria bacterium | reverse complement strand
CCGGCCTTCCCGCCTATGAAATTTCAAACCACGCAAAACCGGGCGAAGAAAGCCGTCACAATCTCGTCTATTGGACCTATGGCGACTATGTGGGCGTTGGACCCGGCGCGCATGGACGCGTGACGGAAGACGGCGCCCGCATCGCCACGGAAACGCCGCTGGCGCCGAAAGACTATCTCGACGGCGCGCCGCAAACGGAAACGACGCTCAGCGCGAGCGAGGCGACCATGGAGCGTCTCTCCATGGGGCTGCGGCTGCGCAAGGGCATACCCTTTACCGAAACCGACGCTTTTTTTACTGAAGCCGGGGCCTATGAACGCCTCGACCGGCTGAGCGGCGACGGCCTCCTCACCTGGGACGGGAGCCTGCTTGCCGCCACAGATGACGGCCGGCGCATTTTGAACCGCGTCCTTTACGAACTCTTCGCTTGAGGCCACAACAAGCGCCCATGAACGATATTTCCGACATCGCCCATCTTGTGGAGCTTGCCGTGGCGCCGGTTTTCCTGCTGGCGGGAATCGGCGCGCTCTTAAACGTTGTCACGTCTCGCCTCGGCCGCGTCGTCGACCGCGCGCGCCACCTTGAAGACCGCCTCTATGCGCCGAGAAACGACGAGGAAGCCGCACGCGCGCGCACAGAACTCATCTCCCTTGATCGGCGCATGCTCCTCGCCCAGCGCGCGATTTTTCTTTTCTCCACCGCGGCGCTGTTGATCTGTCTTGTGGTCGCCGCGATTTTCATTGGCGAGTTTGTCGACCTCGCCGTGCCGGCGCTTGTCGCCATGATCTTCATCGCCACCATGTTCGCCATGATCGCGGGGCTTGCCCTGTTTCTCATGGAAATCTCCATCGCCACGAAAGTGTTGCGCGTGCGCGCGGATCTGTTTTCGAAATGACCGCAATTCGGCCGTTAAACGCTCGGGAAGTCATGATCGAGCGGTTCGAAAAGGATGGCCGCCATTGGTTTCGCTCCGCCGTCAGCCCGGCGACCCTGATGGCGATAGAAAACTATTGCCGGGCGGAGGGACGTCCGGGCGCAAGACTGAACCTTGATTTTCAGCGGCAACGGTTATTCGGACCGCAAAGTGAAATTGGCGCCCAGATTCGGAAAATTCTCCCGGGCGCCTTTCCCGTAAGGCTGCTCGCTTTCGACAAGAACGAAGAAAACAACTGGTCTCTGCCCTGGCATCAGGACCGGGTGATTGCCGTGAAGAAAAAAGTTGCAGCGTCCGGCTTTCTCAATTGGTCTCGTAAAGGCGAGTATTGGCATTGCGAAGCGCCGCTTTCGCTTCTCTCGCGCATGGTTTTTGTGCGGCTTCACCTTGATCCTATGACCGGTGACAACGGGGCCATGGAAATCGCCGTCGGCTCTCATCAAAAAGGGTTCGTGCAATCGGAAAATGCGGCTTGTGAGGCTGAAGGCCTGCCGGTTGAAACCTGTGCAGCAGATCGCGGAGATCTTCTGGTCATGAAGATGTTGACGCTCCATAGATCGCGAGCATCGCATGACGCCTCACCGCGGCGCGCCGTTCGTATCGATTATGCGGCGGACGCATTGCCTTCTCCACTGGAGTGGGCGTTCGCCTAGCTTCTCAACACCAACCGTTTGCGGCAAAATAGAACTATGACCCCGGAAGAACGAGAACGCTACGCACGCCATATCCTGCTCCGCGAAGTGGGCGGACAGGGCCAGCAGAAGCTTCTTGCCGCGCGGGTGCTGGTG
>JAUIEG010000787.1 GCA_030428745.1 Alphaproteobacteria bacterium | reverse complement strand
GCGTGCTCTTGGCGGCGGCGGCTTTCGGGCGGTATCGCGCTGAAGTGTCCGTGCGCGAATTGCGCGAGGATATTCAGCAAATTGAAACGAGCCAGGTCGAAGAGCTGCGCTCGATCCAGATGTTGCGGGCGGAAATCGCTTATCTCGAAAATCCTGACCGGCTGGCGAAAGTTGCTGGAACGAAAACCGACCTTCGCCCTTCCGACAGCGCGCAGCTTGTAAATGCGCGCGAGTTTGCCGTGCTTCTTGGTGACACGGACTATGTGGCCGAAGAAGCGCCCGCGCAGGAAGGCGACGTCATTCTTCATGCGCTCGCCATGGCGCAGCTGACGGATGTGCAGTAGGATTTTCACGCCTCAAAAGGGCCCGAAATAGAAAGCCCCGCCGGTGTTTTCGAGGAAGCCAAAACGAGCGAAGCCGAATGCCTATCTCATCGCAGAGGCCGGCGGCGCTGACTCCGACGCAAAGGCGTTAAAGGTGCGCGCGACTGGCGCGCGGGGGCGCGTCGCGGAACGCGCCCGTACGCGCATCATGATGTGCGCTTCCGTTTTTGTTTTTGTGTTTGCGGCCCTCGGTGTGCGGCTGGCGTTCATTTCATTTGGCGGCCTGGCGCCCGCCGGCAATTATGCTTCCGCGCCGCAGGCAGATGCGCCGCGCGCTGAGATTGTCGATCGCAATGGCGCGCTTCTCGCCGTCGATGTGCCGGTGATCGCGCTTGAAGTTGCAGGCAATGAAGTCTGGGATGCAAAAGAGGCGGCGGAAAAACTCGCTGGTGTGCTTCCTGACATTGATATTGTCGGGCTCGAAGAAAAGCTGGCTGAAGGCCGTTATGTGGAAGTGCGCGCCGATTTAACGCCTGCGGAACGCAAGGCGGTGTTTGATCTTGGGCTTCCCGGCGTGCGTTTTGCAGCGCGCGTGAAACGCTTTTTCCCTCAAGGCGAACTCGCCGCCCATGTGATCGGGCATGACGAGCCCGGCAAGGGCGGGGTCATGGGGCTTGAAAAAACCGCCAACCGGTTTCGCGGCTCAAAAGGCGATGGGGGGCCCATGCGCGCGAGCATAGACATCCGCGTGCAGCAGATCCTTGAAGAAGAACTTGCGGCGGATATGGAGAGATTCACACCGGAAGCCGCCTGGGGCGCCGTCATGGATGTGGAGACGGGCGAGGTGATTGCGCTTGCGAGTCTTCCCGATTTCGATCCCAATGCGCCGGGCGCCTTCGGGGCGGATTCCCGCCGCAATCGCGCCACCTATGACCGCTATGAGCTCGGCTCCGCTTTCAAGAGTTTTACAGCGGCGGCGGTAATCGAAGAAGGGCTCGGGCGGGAGTCGACAACCTATGATGCGCGCGGAAGTTTCAAAGTCGCGGACCGGCGGATTTCGGATTTTCACGGCGAAAACCGCATCCTGAGCCTTTCTGAAGTGGTGCAGTATTCGTCCAACATCGGCGCAGCGCGCATGGCGCTCGATCTCGGCGCCGAAAAACAACAGCGCTACCTGCAAGCGCTTGGGTTGTTTTCAGCGCTGCCGCTGGACATTGCAGAAAACCGTGAGCCCGAGCTGCCATGGCAGTGGGGACCCGTTGAGACGGCGACAATTTCCTATGGGCATGGCATCGCCGTGACGCCCCTGCATTTGCTGGCGGCTTTTTCCGCGGTGGTGAATGGCGGCGTTTACCGCACGCCGCATTTTCTCGCATCGACAAAACAGCAAGACGGCGCCCGCG
>JAUIEG010000069.1 GCA_030428745.1 Alphaproteobacteria bacterium | reverse complement strand
GCGCTCGCTTAATCTGAGCCCTCTCATCGTCCTGTTCACGCTCGGCGTTTGGGGCACATTATGGGGCTTTGCGGGGCTTTTGTTGAGCGTACCCATCACCGTGACCGTGATGATCGTTCTGTCGCAGTTCCGGTCAACCCGCCCCATCGCCATCATGATGTCGGACAATGGCGAGGTCGCGGCGGTCAAACACGCTCCGCTCTCGCCGGCGCAAGAAAGCGCCTAGGCAAGAATCTTCTTCACCTCTTCGGCGAGCGCCAGCGCCTCTTCCTTGCGGCCGGAACCGCGCCGCCAGGCGACGCCGATTTTCCGCGCAGGCGCCGGGGCGGCGAAGGGGATGACTTTGAGCCCCGCGCTTTTCGCCAAACCGTCCTTGACCGCCATATCCGGCAACAGGGTGGCGCCGAGCCCTGCCTTGGTCATCTGCGCCAGGGTGAAAAGACTGGTGCCCCCAAAAGCCGCCGCCGCGTCGCGGTCGCGCAATTCGCAAGCGTCAAGCGCATGCTCGCGCAGACAATGGCCGTCTTCCAGCAGCAACAATTCACAAGCGGACACTTCATCGCGCTTCAGTGATTTTTTGTCCGCAAGCGGATGATCCGGCGCGCAAGCGAACCAGAACGGATCGTCGCCGATTTCAATGGAATCAATCCCCGGAAGGTCATAAGGGAAGGCGAGGATGGCCGCGTCGAGAAGCCCCGCGGAGAGCCGTTCCGCCAAAGTCGCCGTCAGATCTTCGCGCAAATAAAGCTCAAGCTTCGGGAAGGCTTTTCTGAACGCCTTCGCCGCGCGCGGCAAAATAAAGGGCGCAATAGTGGGGATAACGCCGAGGGTGAACGGACCCTCGAGAGGGCGCCGTCCACTTGCGGCGCGGACAAGGTCCTCGGCCCCGGCGAGCAGCGCGGGCGCACGCTCGGCCACCTCCTCCCCGGCCGGGGTGAGCGCGAAAGACCGGGTTGAGCGGTCCACAAGCTGCTGATCCATCAACGCCTCCATCTCCTTGATGGCGGAGGAGAGCGTCGACTGGGACACAAGACAGTCCTCCGCCGCTTTGGAGAATGATCCACGGCGGACCAGGGCCATGAAGAACTGCAGCTGGCGCAATGTCGGCAAGGGCGTCATTTTATTGGCCTTTTTTCATCGCCTAAATCGATATAATTCACAGATATAATCTATTTGATTAATTTTCCAAGAGCGTTAAGTAGTCTCTCGCGGCCCGCTCCGGCGGGTTTATCACCAGTTTCATTCATGCACGCAAAAAGGAGACAGGCATGTTAGGCGTCGGCGACAAGCTTCCCGATTTTTCCGTTGTCGGTGTAAAGCCCGGCTTTAACACCCACGAAGAAGGCGGCCAGTCCGCGTTTGAAGACATCACGCAGGACAGCTTTTCGGGCAAGTGGAAGATCATTTACTTCTACCCGAAAGACTTCACATTTATCTGCCCCACCGAGATCGCCGAATTCGGCCGTCTGAATAAAGAATTCGCCGATCGTGACGCTGTCGTCATGGGCGGCAGCTCTGATAACGAGTTCTGCAAGCTCGCATGGCGCCGTGATCACCCGGATCTCGACAAGCACCCGGCATGGTCCTTTGCAGACACGACCGGATCGCTGATTGACGGCCTCGGCATTCGCGCGCCGGAAGGCGTTGCGCTGCGCGCGACATACATCGTCGATCCGCACAACGTGATTCAGCATGTGACCGTGAACGGCCTCAATGTCGGCCGCAATCCGCAGGAAACCCTGCGCATTCTCGACGGTCTGCAAACGGACGAACTTTGCGCCTGCAACCGTCCGCTTGGCGGCGACACGCTGTAAGCCTTTTCTTTGTCACGCCGGAAGAGGTTCGCCTCTTCCGGCGATTTTTTCCGGGCGATCATGACCAATTCAATCCTGGAACAGGCTAACGCCGCGCGGCTTAATGGCGACGACCAAACCGCCATTCGCCTCTGCCGCGATCTTCTGGCCCAAAGCCCTGAAAACGCCGACGCGGCAAGCCTTCTGGGCGTTTCGCTCGCTGAAACCGGCGACGTTCAATCCGCCCGCCCTTTTATTATTCGCGCTCTGGAAACCGCGCCGCAAAACTGGCGTTTCCTCTTGAATTATTCCGTGCTTCTGGAGCGCGAAGGCGATCTCGCCGCCGCGCGCACCGAAGCCGAAAGCGCAGCCGCCATCGCCCCCGACCGGTTTGAATGCTGGGGGCGTCTCGGGGATATCTCCGGCAAGCTCGAAGACTACGCCGCCGCCGCCGCCGCCCTCGACAAAGCGCTTCAAATCCAACCCCATCCGGTGCTGACGCTGCGACTTGCCGGCGCTGCTTATGAATCCGGCCAGTATGACCGCGCCCTGACAGCGCTCGACGCCTTTGAAAAGACCGCTCCCGGCCATCCCCAGGCGCTGATGTTGCGCACCCATATCGCCCGGCGGAAAAATGACTGGGCCGGGCTCGCTGTCGCAGCGGAGGCCGCGCTGAACGCGGCGCCCGACGACGAAGCGCCGCGCGTCGCCCTCGCCTATGCTCATTCGCAAAGCGGTCACTTCAAAAAGGCCGTTGAAGTTTATCGCCCGCTCGCAGAAAAAACCCCGGCGCAAGCAACCCATTTCGCAACGCTCGGCAAGTATCTGATCTGGTCGCGCAAGCTCGAAGAAGCAGCGGATTATTTTCACAAAGCGCTCGCGCTTGAACCCGGCCATAGCGCCGCGGCGGCCGGATTGGCGCGCTATCTGAATTTTGTCGGCGACTTTGAGGAATCAGCGAAATACGCACGCCAGGCGGTTGCAAGCGACCCGAACAATGCGGAAGCCTACGCAGAGCTCGCCCTCGCCGCCGGCGCGAATTTAACAGATGATGAAATCGCACAACTAAAGCGCATCGGCGCAGATGAGCGCCAAGGGCCGAAACATCGCGCCATGGCCTATTATTCCGCCGGCGATGCACTGCACCAACGCAAAGACCGCGCCGGCGCGTTTGAGGCCTGGGCGGCCGCCAACACGCTGAAACACGGCATCGGCGAGATCGACAAGACCTTGCGCTATGATCCGGCCCGGCACGAAGCATATGTCGACCGCATCATCCGTTTTTTCCCGGCCGACATCGCGCCCGCGCCGGATGCGCCGCGTGAGCCAGTGCCGATTTTCATCGTCGGCATGCCGCGCTCTGGCACAACGCTGCTCGACAGCGCCATCTCAGCCCATCCGCAAGTCACAAGCGGCGGCGAACTTCCCTACATGCCGTTTGCGTTAAATGAGTTTCTTGTCTGGGCTGACAAATCGGGATGGACGGGCGGCCCCGTGCCCGATGAGATGATAAGCGCCTTCCGCGAGGGCTATCTCAAAGATCAACGCAGTTACGACGTCCAGCAAGCGCCGTTCATCACTGACAAACAACCCAGTAATTTTCTGAGCGTCGGTCTTATCCGTCAGGCCTTTCCGGAAGCGCGCATCATTCATATCCGCCGCAATCCGGTGGAAGTCGGCTTTTCCATGTATCGCCGCAACTTTACCTCAGGCTGGGTGTTTTCGAACGCGCTTGACGAGATCGGACATTATTATTCGGAATATGCGCGTCTCACCGAACATTGGCGCGACACGATCGGCGAGAATTTCACTTTTGTTCAATATGAAGATCTTGTGCGCAATTTCGACGCCGAGATCCGCCGGCTCGTTGGTTTTTGCGGCCTCGACTGGGACCCTGCCTGCCTTGAATATTACAAACAGGATCGCACGGTCATCACCTTCAGCGCCGCGCAGGTGCGAAAGCCGCCCTCGCCCGAACATCTGAATTCAACAGCGCCTTACGACGCCTATTTGGCGCCGTTGCGCGACGCGCTCGCCAATCGGGGCGTAGACCTTGAGACCGGCGCCCTCACTATAAGAAAAGGAAAGGACCCATCATGAGTATCGACGCCCTAAGAGATCAGATCCCCGATTACGCCAAGGATATCCGGCTTAATCTCGGCACGCTTGCGAGCGAGACAACGCTGAGCGATCAGCAAAAATGGGGCGCCTTCCTCGCTTCTGCGCTCGCGACCGGCAACGGCGCCGTCATCAACGCCGTTGTTGAAGAGACAAAAGAAAAGCTCAGCGCCGAAGCGGCGACCGCCGCACGCGCCGCTGCGGCAATCATGGCCATGAACAACGTCTATTACCGCGCGACGCATTTGATGAGCAGCGATGAATATCAAAAAATGCCGGCGAAACTGCGCATGAATGTGATCGGCAACCCCGGCGTTGAAAAAGTCGACTTCGAGCTGTGGTCGCTCGCTGTTTCCGCCATCAATGGTTGCGGCATGTGCCTTGACGCGCATGAGCAGGTCGTGCGCAAGGGCGGGCTTTCCGCCGATCAGGTGCAGGCCGCAATCCGCATCGCCGCCGCGGTGAACGCCGCCGCCGCCGTCTTGCGCGCTGAAGCGGCGTAAACTTGCTTTTCTGACCTTCGCGACGGCGCCTTGACCCTCTCAAGGCGCCGTTTTCATGCCCGGCGTTCTGTCTTTATAAGCCATGCCGCCGACATGGATTTTCCCTTGGGCGTCAACGCTTCGGGCGCGCTTACAACAGCCCCGCGACTTGCCAACTTATCCCTCGCGTCCCTGACGCCGTCGCCGTCAAGCGCGCTTTCGGTCATGGCCCGCATGCGGCCTTCATAAAGCATGACCTCTGCGCGCATGGCCTCGCACCAGCCAACTGCTTCCGCCGGCGCATAAGCCTGACGCCGGGAGACAAGCCGTGAGACATCCCCAAGCAGCCGCGCCAGCATTTCTTTCGCCGCCACCGGCTCACCCTCGAGATAGGGTTTCAACTCTGCGTAAATGGCCTTCAGTCCAGCGATGGCGCCGTCATGATCGGGACCGCGAATTGCGTCGGTTGCGGATTCAAAGAGTCCGCGTTGCAGGACTGCGCCGAGCACCCGGGCGTTTTCCGCGCATTCGCGATCGATGCCGCCGCCCCGATAATGAATGATGAACTGCATGGCGCCGCCAGGAACCAGCACGCGCGCAGCCTCCGAGAAGGCGTCCATGCCTGCATATTCAACCCCGAACTGGCTCGCCACGATATCAAAGGCGGCGTCCGCAAAGGGAAGCGCCGCAGCGCTGGCCGCGACGCCGTGGATGCTGGCGTTCTCCGGCGTCTGCTTTCGCGCGACCGCCGCTGCGGCCGAGGATGCATAGTCGAGGCCGACCAGCCTGGCTTCTCCGTTCGATGGTGAAAGACTGACGGTCTCGAGCGCACGGTCGAGAATGACGCCGGCGCCGCAGGCAAGGTCGAGCAGCTTTGGAGCCTCCCGCTGGCTGAGGGCGTCCGTCAGAAAAGCGCGCCAGACCTCATCGAAAAGATCGCCGGGCGCATCTCCGGAAACCGCAGCGCGACGTCCGCCGGCGGCGCTCCAATAGGCCTCCCAGTGGGCCGAATGAACATGAGTCGATGTTGGCGACATGAACGGGTCTTAGCGCGCCTTGGCGAAAAGGGAAAACCGGGACGGCCCGGTTTGGCGAAAACATTACAGCGATCGCCAGCGGTCAAAAAGAAAACGGCGGGCCGAAGCCCGCCGTTTCCAGTCTCGTAATACTCGGATCGCTTAGAAGCGGACCGATGCGCCAATGAAGAGCTGGCGGCCGAGCGTTTCATACGTCGCCGGGTAGGTGTTCGCCTGCTCGTTGACCGTGGAGCCAAGGATCGGGGCGTCTTTACCGGTGATGTTCTGAACGCCGACGGTCAGGTCGAGGTTCTCGTTCACAGCATACTGAAGTGTGACGTCAATATAGTTGTACATGCTGATGTCATCCGACAGATCGCCGATCGTTGTTTGACCAGCCGGGAACACCGAAGGATCGATCTCGGTGCCGCCGATCAGGCGCCAGCGAACCGACGTCGTCAACGGACCTGTGACGAGCGAGGTTTGCATGGTGTGCTTGTAGGTCGGCGTCGGTTCGTTGGCGATGATGCCGCAGTTACCAGCGTAGTAACCCACACAATCGATCGTCGGCGCAGTCGGCGTAACCTGGAACTGCGAATCGAGTGTGTAGTTGCCGTAGTAGACCATGGACACAACGCCGATGTCAGACAGATCGAACGAGTAGTTCGCCTGAATGTCGATGCCCTTGGCGCCGAAGCCCGCAATGTTGTCGACGAAGTTCTGAACCAGGAACGGAGCCTGGAACTGACCGGTCAACGGGTTGCGTGTTCCTGGACCGAAATAGGTGTCACAGGTTGCTGCATCACCAACGACATAGCACTGATCCAGAAGGTACTGGAGCGGCGGCGACGAGATCGCATCATCAACCTGGATGTCATAGTAGTCGACCTGAAGGACGAGACCGTCGATCATGGCCGGCTGCCAGACAGCGCCGATGGTGATGGTGTCAGCTGTTTCAGCCGTGAGGTTCGGGTTGCCGCCGAACAGAGCTTCAAGCTGACCGGACTGTTGGAAGTCCGTCAACGGAGCCGGAACGCCGTAGGCCGCACAAAGCGCAGCCTGGCCGTTGCCAGAACCGTTCTGACCCGTGGAGCAAGGATCCTGAGCGCCCGGGAAGCCGTTGGTGAACGGCGAGAACAGTTCCGAGATGTTCGGCGCGCGGGCCGCATGCTGGAACTGGCCACGGAAGCGAAGACCTTCCACCGGCATCCACTCGGCGCCTGCGGAATAGGTGCTCACGCCGCCAATCGACGAGTAATCGGAATAACGATACGCGCCGTTGATGGAGAGTTCTTCGATACCCGGAACACCCTGAACGATCGGGATCTGGGTTTCACCGAAGATTTCGTAGACGTCATAGCGACCGGAAACCGGCAGCGATGCGTTGAAGCCGCGAACGTCAGGTCCCAGAACGGAGTCTGGTTTGAAGTCAGCGAATTCTTCGCGGTATTCAACACCAACCGCGAGGCCTACGGAATCTTCAGCCCACGGGAACTTGAAGCCTTCCACGATGCCGTTCACGACGCCGACAAACTGGATCTGCTCAACTGTGTTGGTGATGATGCCTGTACGAGCGATTGACTGGCCACAAGCTTCGCTAATGGTGTCAACACCGAAGATGTTACAGGTGCCGTCGGTGACGCCAGCTTGCAGATTGCTGAACGAGATGTTGCCCGTCTGAGTCTGCGTAGCGCTGGACCGGCCAAACTGGAAGAATGTGTCATACGACCAGTTCGGGGAAATGTCGCCGCGGAGGCCGCCGAGCAGCTGGAACGACGAGGTGTCGCGCAAGCTGTTACGAGGACCAAGAGCGGAGTCATTGTAGCGGCGGGAAACGCTGATGAGGATGTCATCAACTTCGCCGTCGCCGTCACGGTCCTGAACGTCCGAACGGTTGACCATGATCGGGTTGCCGTCGCCGTCAAGCTCGGGGTTGCCCGCATTGTCCATGGACGGATCCGGATCGACATAGTCATAGGTTGCGATCAAGGCCGTCAGGAAGTCCGCCGGGATATTCGGGTTGTCGAGCGGAAGCACGAACGTGCCGCCGACCGGAGTCGCCGCCAGCTGGCTGTCGACAACGGACTGAGCGAAGATGCCGCGTGCGTAGACTTCGACATGCTCGTTGATCTCGAACGTGCCGCCTGCGTAGACCGAGTAGCGTTCCTGCGGCAGCTGGAGATAGTTCACCGGCGCATAGTTGTACTGATCCTGCGGGTTGACATAACGACGACCGTTAGGCGCGCCATTGAACGTCACGTTGTTCGAGCAAGTGCCCGACGGAGGCGCACAAGAATAGAACGGCATGCCGTCAGGAGCGTCGAGGAAGCCCGGGCCCTCGTCGTCGAGGTCGAACGGCTCCATGTCGTCATCCGGGTCAGAACCCAGCGTTTCATTGTTTCTGTTAGCGAGCGAAACCCACTGACCGCCGAGCGCGTTGCCCGAACCACCGCTGAGGAACTCAGTTCCGCCAACGCCCGGATCGAACAGGGACAGAGACGAGAAGTCACGGTCGCCTTGGAAGAGCGCTTCACGATTGGTGTAAGACAGCGACATGATCGCGTTACCGCGACCGTCAGCGAAGTTGCCGCCCATGGTCAGCGCTGCGTTGAAGATGTTCGCATCCCAACCAGCCGCAGACATTTCGTTAGAAACGTCGAGCTGAACGCCTTCGAAGTCGTCTTTCAGGATGAAGTTGACAACACCCGCCATAGCGTCAGAGCCGTAAATGGCCGATGCGCCGCCGGTCACGATATCAACCTGCTCAACGAGCGCGGTCGGGATCGCGTTGATGTCGACAACAGCGCCCGGACCGGAAGCCACGTAACGCGAGCCGTCAACGAGGACGAGCGTGCGGTTCGTGCCAAGGCCGCGCAGAGAAACTGTCGCCGTGCCGTTGCCAGGGTTGTTCGACGTGGAGTCGAAAGCCGGCACAACTTGCGGCAGCGTGTTGAGGAACTGCTCTGAGTTGACGGTATTGGTCAGAACCAGCTGTTCGGAATCGACGCGAGCGACCGGGCTGGGAGCAGCCAGGTCTTCGCGCGCAATACGCGAACCGGTCACGACGATGGTGTCGCCATCTTGGGCGACGGCCGGCATGGCTGCGGCTGCAGCAAAGCCGGAAAGCATTGTGGTGCGCAGGTAACGCCCAGCAAGCCGCTTTCTTAACATTATGATTTCCCTCCGAGTTAAAACACACACGCGACCCCCTGCGGCAGCAGGGAACTCGCGTAATTCGCCCCCCCGAGATAAGGGCACGATGATCGCTGACGGGAATCCGCCAACTTGGCGAGAAGCTATGGCCGCCGGGATGATGAGGTCAACAAGCTTAAGACGCGGCCGCGCACTACACTTGCCAGTGTGGCAATATCACAACAGATTTGTTTAACAGAAGCTTAACTTAGCTTACTGAGGCGCGAGGTCGAAAGGCGCGGTGATTCTGGGCCGTTCAGACGCGAAGGGCTCGACCCCATGCCACATATAGGACGGGAAAAAGATCACGGCGCCGGCTTCAGGCTTGAACCAGCGTTCAGCCTCGAGATTCACCCCTCCCAGCCCGGTCGCGCCGAGGCGCAAAAATCCCGCCTTGTCGCCGCTCAAGACCTCATCGGGCACCTGGACATAATAAGAGGCGCTGATCCAGCCTTTCGGATGGATGTGATCCACATGCCCGCCGCCGGAGGAGAGCACGACAGACCACGCCCCCTGACACGCCAGGTCTTTGCTCTTCCTGGATAAAAACGGGTGGGCCGGATCGCTGGGCAATCCCTCGGCATAGCGGGCGGCGGCGGCGAGAAGCTGTGTCTTCAGGGCCTGAATGA
>JAUIEG010000786.1 GCA_030428745.1 Alphaproteobacteria bacterium | reverse complement strand
CGCATGATTTCAGGATCGCCTGCAAGCCTTCGCGATAGGTCGGATAGATCAATTTAACGCCAAGCGCGTCTTTCAATCGCTGATTGGAAACGCGCTTGTTGTCCGCATAAAAACTTTTCGCCATAGACGACATGTCCGCATCTTCAATGGCGACAAGCGGCGGCGGTTGGACGCTTAACAGCGTGCAGGCATATTCAATGACATCCTGCGGCGGCGCTGGTTCGTCGTCGGCGAGATTGTAGAGATTGTGCGCCTGCGGCTTTTCCATACTGGCGGCGAGCGCGGCGGCGATGTCTTCGACATGCATGCGCGAGAATACTTGGCCCTCTTTGTAGATGCGTTTCGCCTTGCCCGCGCGCACCGTGTCGATGGCCGAGCGTCCGGGACCGTAAATCCCCGGCAGGCGAAAAACGATCAGCGGTAGGCCATTGGCCTCCGCCAGAGTGAGCCAGTTTTGTTCCGCTTCGATGCGGCGTAAGGCGCGTTGGCTGGTGGCGCGCAACTCGCTTTCTTCGCTCACCCATGCGCCGTCATGATCGCCATAGACGCCGTTGGTGGAAAGGTAGCCGATCCAGCGAAACTGTTTTGCACGTTCTGCGATGGCCGCGATGGCCGCCGACGCCGCGTTGAAGGCGGGGCATCCCGCATCGCCGGGCGGTGTTGAGATAAGGACGGCGTCAACGCTGTCGAGCCATGACGGGTCGAAGCCGCCGTCGCGCCAGACATGCGCCTCGACCCCTTCAGCTTTCATGGCGGCTGCTTTTTCAGGGGAGGTGGTGGTGCCCGCAATGCGCCAGCCTTCGGCGCGCTTCAGCGCCGCGAAAGCGCGGGCGGTGTAGCCATACCCAAGGCAGACAAGTTTCGAAGTGTCGGTCATTTTTGAAAGCGGGATATTCGACTTCAGGGCGAAAGCTGTTATGGCGGGGCTATATTAAACCTATCCCGCTTTGTCATGCACCGTCTGTTTGTCGCTCTTTCCCTGCCTGAGATTGTCGCTGACGCCCTCACCACCCTGCAATACGGCGTCGAGGGCGCGCGCTGGCGCCCGGTCGAGAATTTTCACCTGACGCTCGCCTTTATCGGCGAGGCGGACCGGCACGGTTTCGACGCCGCTATCGACGCCCTGTCGGAAATTGATGCGCCGTCTTTTGAACTGCGCCTGTCGTGTATTGGAACTTTTGGCGATAAGAAGCCCCATGCCCTGTGGGCCGGGGCGGATGCGGCGCCGGAGCTCTTGCATTTACAGACGAAAGTGGAGACGGCGCTGCGCCGGGCCGGATTCAATCTCGAAAAGCGCAAATTCAAGCCCCATGTGACGCTCGCTTATCTCAAAGGGACAACGCTGCATGAGGCCGAAAGTTACGCCGCGCAGCATGGACTTTTTTCCTGCGGGCCTTTTCCGGTGGAGGAGTTTCACCTCTATTCATCAAAGCTCGGCAATACGACCAGCGTTTATGAAATCGAAGCGAGCTACGCGCTTTCGTCTTCAAGGTGATCAAGGAAACCTTCGGCGCCTTGTTCGATAAGATCGAGCACATGCTCAAAACCGTCCGTCCCGCCATAATAGGGATCGGGCGTTTCGCGCGTCTCGCAATCGGCGAAGTCCAAAAACAAACGAATATCGCAAGTGCGGTTCGGCGGCGCCATTTCGAGAAGATCAGAATGGTTCGACAGATCCATCGCCAGCAAATAGTCGAACTGATAAAAATCAGAAAGATCGACCTGACG
>JAUIEG010000068.1 GCA_030428745.1 Alphaproteobacteria bacterium | reverse complement strand
TCGAAAAAGAAACCGAAGAACACATGAAAAAAATGACGGCGGGCCTGCCCCTGCCGCCGGGTATGAAGCTGCCGTTTTAAACCAGCCCGTCTAGTAAATTTGGCGACCCTGCGAAGACCCAATAGGCGTAAGCGGTCCATTGAACAACCAGGATGATCGGGAGGCCGTACCGAAAACCTGGCTTTCGGGTTTTGTGGCGAAGCGTGAACATCGCAGCGATAGCTGCTGGGGAGCCACCCAGCATCGCAAACCAGAGTAAGGTTGATTCCGAAATACGCCACGCGCCGTTGCGCGCCGCAACTTTATCGTAAAAATAAATCAGATAGGTGGCGAGGTTCAAAGCCAACAAGGCGATTACGAGCTTTTGCGTCATAGGCGCTAATGGAACGGGACAGAAAAATAAGTCTATCGGGCTTCGCCATTGGCGAAAACCGGTATTGTAGTTATGCCGTTGGATCGTAGATCCCGTTCCTTAACAAAACTGCAGCAAGCGATATCAATAATTATGCCCGCGTCTCCTATCGGTCCCGAGTTACAGCGCCTCATTGACCTCCTCGCCAAGATGCCGGGGCTGGGGCCGCGCTCGGCCAAGCGCGCCGCGCTTTATCTTCTGAAAAAACGCGATCCGGTGATGCGCCCGCTCGCCTTCGCCCTCGACGACGCGGCGAACAAGGTGAAGGCCTGCGCGGTCTGCGGCAACTGGGACTCGATTGACCCTTGCGCTGTCTGCGCCGATCAGGAACGCGATTCAACGCTGCTTTGCGTGGTGCAGGATGTGGGCGATCTCTGGGCGCTGGAGCGCGCCGGCGCCCATAAGGGCCGCTATCATGTGCTTGGCGGGTTGCTGTCGCCTCTCGACGGGATCGGTCCCGACGATTTGAATCTCGGCTCGCTCATCGCGCGGGCGAAAGGCGGCGCGATTTCCGAAATCATTCTCGCGCTGCCCGCCACAGTCGATGGTCAGACCACGGCGCATTATCTCACCGAACATCTCGAAGGAGGCGGCGTTTCGGTGACGCGGCTGTCGCAGGGCGTGCCCGTTGGCGGCGAGCTTGATTATCTGGATGAAGGAACGCTGGCGGCGGCCATGAAATCCCGCCGACCATTTTAAAACCTCTACTATCGCTGGCTGCAAATGGCGGCTTTCTGCGCTTCCGGTGCTCATGTACCGTAACGTACACTGCGCGCCGGCTCTCGAAATCCGCCATTTTCGCTCAGCGCTAGCGAGTTTTGCTACGCGTTGGATAATGTCTTCAATTTGGGAAATTGCACGCCGCATTCATGCGCTGCGCGGCGCGCGCAAAGCGCGAAGGCGGCGAAGGCGATCAGCGCCGGGACGGGAATATAGTCCGGTCCTGGCGTAAACACCGGCAGGAACCACAACGCCATCAGCGCCTGCTTTTCAAACCGCAGCCAGCCCGTGTCCATGGCCCGTTTCGCCAGAACGATCAGCGCCGGGATGAAAATCGGCGCTTCGTAATAAAAGGCGTAAGGCGTCGCAAGCGCGGCGGCGGTGATCAGCGTGAACATGCGTGTCTCCCACGCGTGGCTGCGCCGCCAGACAATGAAAACAAACGCCGCAAGGCATAGGCTCGCCAGCCCTTGCAGCGCCAATGCGAACCATGACGGCGCGCCAAGGGTCATGAAAAACCCATAGGGCGTAATCAGCTTGTAATAGGGAAAGATCACCTCGCTCATGCGCGCGCTATGGGCGCCCATGGCGTCGAAAAAGGCGAGCCATGTTTCGGCCCCGAAGAAAACAACGCTGGCCGCGGCCATCAAAACGCCGGTGACGGCGGCGGCGCCGAAAGCGCGCCAGCATCCGGCGGCGGCGTAGGCGATGGGGATCAACAGCCCGAGCTGTGGTTTGAAGGTGAGAAGCCCGGCGGCGATCCCGGCGAGGATCGGCCGTTTGTCCGCATGCCCCGCCGCAAGCGCAAGCAGCGCCGCCGTCAAAAATCCTGTCTGGCCGGTGATCCACCCCTGATAGGCGGCGGCTGAGGCGAAGCCGACAATGAGCGGCAGGCGCGCGCGCCATAGGCTCCTGATCGCCGCTGCGGCGAGCCCCGCCGTTGCGGCGCTCCATGCGGCGAAGGCCGCCGGGTAAGGCAGAAATCCGAGCGGCGCGACGAGGAAATAGACCGTGGGCGGATATTGCCAGAAGAGGCGGAACCCGCCGTCCAGAGGAAAGGCGGCGTTAAGCCGTGTATTGAGCGCATCCGGTTGATAAAGCGCGCCGGCGCCCTCCGCGATCAGGGTCTTCGCCGCCATCCAGAAAACCACCATGTCCCCGCCGATGATGGCGTTCCCGTCAAGAACGAAATCTTCCGAAGCCATGACGCCTTGCGCCATAATCGCCGCGTATAGCAAAACCGCCGCGATCGAGGCGCGAATGATGGTCTTGTCGGACGGGTCGATGAGAACCGAATAGAGCAGGGGGTAGCGCGCGGCGAAACCGGCGGCGTTTGCTGGCGGGGCGTGGCTGACGGCGCTGGCTTTCATAATCGGTCCGTTTACCTCTGAGAAATAAAGAAAGGTTTAGTTTAGGGCTGGTTAACCGAAGGCTTTGAAGAGCGTTTTCCATGACGGACAGTCAGAAAATGACAGGCGACACCCCTCCCGGCTTGCGTCCGCGCGCTGAAACGGCGCCCGCGCTCCTGTCGATTGTCTGCCCCGCCTATAATGAGGCGGAAAACATCATTGCCTTTCATAAGGCGGTGTCGAAAGTCATGCGCCGCCTCGCGCAGCCTTTCGAAGTCGTCTTTATCAATGACGGCAGCCGCGATGAAACGATCCTCAGGATGCGTGAATTGCGCGAGGTTCATCCGAACACGACAATTGTCGATCTCAGCCGTAATTTCGGCAAGGAGACGGCGGTGTCGGCGGGACTCGATTACGCGCGCGGCGACGCCGTCGTGATTATCGACGCTGACCTCCAACACCCGCCGCAAGTGATTGAGGAAATGATCGCCGGCTGGCGCGAAGGCTATGACGTCGTTTACGGCCAGCGACGCGGGCGTGAAGATGAGGGCTTTTTGCGCCGCGCCACCGCCAAAGCGTTCTATCGCATCATGAACGGCATCGGACGTTCGCCGATCCCGCCGAACGCCGGTGATTTCCGTCTGATGAGTCGCAAGGCGGCGGATGCCGTGCGGTCGTTGCGAGAGCATCACCGGTTCATGAAAGGCGTTTTCGCCTGGGTCGGTTTTCCGTCCAAAGCGGTGCCGTTCGATGTGGAGACGCGGCACGCAGGGGCGTCGAAGTGGAGTTTCTGGAAGCTCTGGAATTTCTCTATCGAGGGCGTGACCTCGCACACGCTGGCCCCGCTTAAAATCTCCACTTATATCGGCACCGCTGTCGCGGCGCTTTCCTTCGCCTACGGAACGTTTGTCGTGGCGAAAGCCGCGGTGGTGGGCGATCCGGCGCCGGGCTTTCCGACGCTTGCCGCATTGGTGCTTTTTCTGGGCGGGTTGCAGCTCATGGTGCTGGGCGTGATGGGCGAATATCTCGGCCGTATTTTCAATGAAACAAAGCAGCGGCCGCTTTACTTTACGACGAGTGTTGAGATCTCGACCGCCGAAGCGCTGTCGCAAGGCGCTGAGCGCCCCGCGCCGGTTTCGTCCGTGGCTTAAGAGGCGAGCCGGGCGATCTTTGTGGGAAGCCTGTAATCGCTTAGATTGAGCGGACAGTCATGCAGAACGCGTCGGGCGCAAAGCGCGAAGGCGGCGAAGGCGATTAGCGCCGGTATCGGCAGCCAGTCCGGGCCGGGCGTGAAGGCGGGCAAAATCCACAGCGCCATCAGCGCCTGCTTTTCAAGGGGCAACCACCCGCGCTCGATCCCGCATTTGGCGAGCATGATCATCGCTGCAAAAAAGATCGGCGCTTCGTAATAAAAGACATATGGCGCCGCCAAGGGCGTTGCGGCGGCCAGCGCGATCAGGCGCGTCTCCCATGACGGGCTCTTTCGCCAGACGCCATAGACAAAGACGGCCAACGCCAGCGCGGTAAGCGCCTGCACGATGACCGCAAGGCTGGCGCCAACGCCAAGCGTCGTCAAAAATCCATAGGGCGTCATCAGCTTGTACTGCGGAAAGCTGGAGAGGCTTGTGCGGGCGCCTTGCGCGCCCATGGCGTCAAAAAAGCTGACCCAGCTTTCGATCCCAAAAAAGAAAACACTCAAAACGGCGAGGGCGACGCCAGTGAAGGCGGCGGCGCCGAAGGCGCGCCAGCATCCGGCGGCGGCGTAGGCGACGGGAATGAGCAGGCCAAGCTGCGGTTTGACCGTCAAAATCCCCGCTGCGACGCCGGCGATCATCGGCCGCCGGTCCGCCCAACCGGCCGCCAGCGTCACTAGTGCAGCGGTCAGGAAACCGGTCTGCCCCGTAATCCATGCCTGCCCGGCGGCGGCGGAGGCAAACACTACGAGGAGCGGCGTGCGGGCCCGCCAAAGGCTCGCCAAGGCCGCGGCGGTGAAACTGGCGGTCATAGCCATCCAGCTCAAGAGCGCTGCCGGGTAAGACAGAAGCGCAAGGGGCGCTACGATGAAATAAAATGTCGGTGGGTATTGCCAGAACAACCTGAACTCCCGTTGGACGGGAAAAGCCGCTTCCAGCCGACTATTCAACACCTCCGGTTGATAGAGCGCGTTCGCCCCGTCGGCGAAAAGAGTTTTCGCGGCCATCCAGAATGCGGTGAAGTCCCCGCCGATGACGATGGTGTCGAAAAGGACGTAATGTGTCGACTGAAGCACCGCTCTTACATAAATGACGCTGTAAAGCGCCAGCGCAGCTATGCTGACGGTCCAGAGGATTCTGCGGTCCGGCGATGTTGTGAGGGCATGAAGCAATGGGTAACGCGCAGAGAAGCCGCCACGCGCCGGGTCGGGCGCAGGACCGGATGAAGGCGCGGGGCTGGCGGTCTCCATGGTCATAACGGCATTCCGTTTACCTCTGGGAAATAAAGAAAGGTTTAGTTTGGAACTGGTTAACCAACTCTTTGGAGGGCGCCCGCCCCATGCCGTCAGCTGCGACACCTACAGGCGAGCCCAATATGGGTGTTACGCCCCGCGCCGAAACGGCGCCGGCGCTATTATCGATTGTCTGCCCCGCCTATAACGAGGCGGACATGATCGTCGCCTTCCACAAGGCGGTGTCGAAAGTCATGCGCCGCCTCGCCCAGCCCTTTGAAATTATTTTTGTCAATGACGGCAGCCGCGACCTCACGCTTTTGAAGATGCGTGAATTACGCGCCGTCCATCCGAATACGACAATCGTTGATTTGAGCCGCAATTTTGGTAAGGAGATCGCGCTCACCGCCGGGCTGGATCATGCCTGCGGGGATGCGATCGTCGTCATGGATGCAGATCTTCAGGACCCGCCGCATGTGATCGAAGACATGATCGCCGGCTGGCGCCAGGGGTATGATGTCGTATACGGACAAAGGCTGACGCGCGCTGGCGAGAGCTGGTTGAAAAAAGCGACCGCCTCGGCGTTTTACCGCATGATGCGCCATATCGGCTCGACGCCAATTCCGGAAAATGTCGGCGACTTTCGCCTCATGAGCCGCAAGGTGGTTGATGCGGTTTGCGCCTTGCGCGAGCGGCACCGCTTCATGAAAGGCGTTTTCGCTTGGGCTGGGTTTCCCTCGACTGTCGTTCAATATGACCGCGCGCCGCGTGAAGCGGGAACGACGAAATGGAATTACTGGAAGCTCTGGAATCTCTCGCTTGAGGGGATGACGTCGTCGACGCTCGCGCCGTTGAAACTCTCCACCTATCTGGGGTTTGTCGTCGCCGGTTTTGCCTTTCTGCTCGGCGCCTACTACATCGTAAAAAAACTTATCTTCGGCGATCCGGTGCAAGGTTTTGCAACACTCGCGGCGCTCACTCTGTTTCTCGGCGGCGTGCAACTGATGGTGCTGGGCGTCATGGGCGAATATCTCGGCCGCATTTTCAACGAGACGAAACAGCGTCCTCTCTATTTCACCAATGCGGTGGAGTCGGCTGCTGTTGACGCATCGGTGAGTGACGCGCCATCCGCCAAGCCATCTGAAGGGCGGTCCGTCGCGTGAGGCGCAGCCCGGATCATGTCAAAACTCACGGGCGCGGGCTCGCGCTCTTCGGTCTTGTCGGCGCGGCAAACACGGCCGTCGATTTCGCTGTCTTCAGCGCAGGCGTGTTGTTGGGCGTCACACCGGCGCTGGCCAATATCGCGGCTTTCGCTGTCGCAAACCCGTTCAGCTATGTGGTGAATTCCCGCGTGACCTTCCGCCGGGCGGATGGGCCGGCGGCGCTTTCCCTTGGCGGCTACGGCAAGTTCTGTGCGGCGCATCTGGTGTCTCTGGCGATTTCCACAGGGCTGGTCTTCTGGCTCGCCCCCGTCATTGGCCCTTTCATGGCCAAGCTCTCGGCGGTGGCGGTCACGCTTTTCCTCAACTACTTCGCCAGCGCCTTTCTGGTCTTCGGGGCTGGGGAAGAAGGACCCGCAAAAAAGGCCGAATCGCCCTAAAAATGGGCGATGATTTACGAATTTCTCAATGATGCGGGAGTGCCGCCGGATGGCGCCGCCTTCTGGCTTGTCCTGTTTCTTTTTATCGCCGCAGTCTTTTTCATTCTTCAGGCTCGGCGCGCGTCCAAACGCGCTGGCGCCCATCGCAGCGAACTTGAAGAAACGCGCATCACGCTCGCCAAGACCCAGGAGCAACTCGTCGCTTTCGATGCGGTCCGCGACGAGCTCGCCCATGAAAAGCGTCAGCGCGAGCAATTGCAAAGCGACGTAGCGGTGGGCCGCGCCACGATCGAGGAGCGCGAGCGTGCGCTCGCTGAATTGAAAACGCGCATGGAGACGGAGTTCAAGGCGACGACGGCGCAGCTTCTCGAAGGCGCCAATGAAGCGTTCCTGAAACGCGCCGCCGAGACGTTTCAGCGCTATAGCGAGAACGCGAAAAGCGATGGCGAAAAGCGCCAGCAGGCGCTCGACGATTTGCTGAAACCCGTCAGTGAAACCCTGGTCCGGTATCAAAAAGGGCTTGATGAGCTGCGCAAGGAGCAAACGGAATCCCGCGGCGCGCTGGTGAGCCAGATTGGCGAGCTTGCAAAACAGACCCATGACGTTCGCGCCGAGGCGCAAAAGCTTGCAACGGCGCTCCGCGCCGGACCGAAAACCCGCGGCCGCTGGGGGGAAGAACAGCTCCGCAATGTGGTCGAGATCGCCGGCATGAGCGCCTATGTGGATTTTGTCGAACAGGCGAGCCATGACGATAGCGAACTTCGCCGCAAGCAGCCCGATATGGTGGTCAGCCTTCCGGGCGGGCGCGTGGTCGCTGTCGACTCCAAGGTTTCTCTTGGCGCCTATCTCGACGCAATCGACGCTGAAGGGGAGGACGCGCGCGCCGGGCATTTGGCGCGTCATGCGGACGCGCTCTGGAGCCATGTGAAGAGCCTGTCGGCGAAGGACTATGCGGCGTCCTTGAAAGACAGTCTCGATTACGTTGTGATGTTCGTGCCGGGCGAGAATTACTTCTCCGCCGCCCTCGAGGTCCGCCCGCAACTTTATCAGGACGCATTCGACCGCAAGATCCTCATCGCCTCGCCGACAATCCTGATCGCCATGTTGAAGTCGGCGGCCCTGAACTGGCGTCAGGAAAAGATGACGGAAAATGCGCAGGCCGTCGCCGCCATGGCGAAGGATCTTTACGACAGCCTGCGCGTCATGGGCGATAATCTCGGAGGCGTGGGCAAGGCGCTCGCCTCAGCGGTGAAGAAATACAACGCCACAGTGGGCGGCTACGAATCTCGCGTCCTGTCGCGCGCCCGCAAATTCGCCGAGTATGAAATTCCGGGCATCGAGTCCTCGATACAGGAGGCTGCTCAGGTGGAGGAGACCCCGCGCCTGTTGCGGGACGCCAGCGGCGAGCTTTTCGACGACAATGATGATGGGTCTCAGGACGCGGCCTGAGCGCCGTCAGCGTAAGGGGAACGGGGGTTTTTCTTCGCCGCTGGTCTCGTGCTGAATGCTTTCAAAAACATCGCTATATTCCGCCGGCGCGTAAGACGGTTCTGGATTGGGGGCGGGCTTGTCCGCTGGCGCTTGCGCAGACCCGTTTTTGCGCTGTCCCTCCAGCTTGGCGACCCTGCCGCGCAGCTCGTGGAGTTCGTCGATCATGTTGACCGAGCTCATTTCATTGATGCCTGCGCCCGCCATGACCGCGCTGATCGTGTGGAGCGTCGCCATCAGCGATGTCGGCGAGACCATCCAGACCCGCGCGCGATAGCTTTCCTGCACGAGGTCGGAAAAATGAGCATGCAGTTCGGAAAGAATGTTTTCCGACGGCACAAACATCATGGCGCAGTCGGCGGTTTCCTCCGGCGAAATCAGTTTCTCAGCGCCGTCGGCGATATGGCGCAGGATGGCCCGGCGCAATTCGGTTTCCGTTCCGGCGTTGCGCGACAATTGCCAGGCGTCGAATGCTTCCGTGGGGAAGCGCGCATCGATGGCGATCGCAGCCATGGGGCCGGGCATCATGATGACGGCGTCGGCGGTGCGTCCGGTGGAAAGCTTGTGCGAGAGTTTGAAGCGCCCGGGCGCCAGCGCATCGCCAAGAAGATCCGAAAGCTGCACCCGCGCCGCAGTCGCCGTCGCCGCGCCTGATTGGGCCGAAGGCAGCGTGTCGATGCGGCGGGAGAGTTTCTCGATGGCGCCGTTGACGGCGCCGCGCAGGGCGTCGAACTGCTCGCCCATCAGATTGGCGAATTCGGCGAAATGCGCTTCTGAAACGCCGGGCGCGTTGTCATGGAAAGCAGCCGAGTGCGCAGGCGGGTGTTGCGCAGCTTTCGCATCGGCGGCGGCTTCCGCCCGACCGCGCTGTTCAAACTCTTCGGCAAGATCGGTGAGCCGGTTTTCCATGGCGATCAGCGCATTTGCGCGCTCGTCGAGCGCGGCTTCCCTTTTGCGCAGCCCAACCTCCATGACATTTTGCGCCTCCTCATTCGCGCGCTTCAAATCGCGGGCGAGGGCCTCGGCTTCTTCGGCGCGTTTCAGGGCTGCTTGTGCGGCTTCTTCCGCTTGCGCCAGACGCAAAGCATCAGCGCTGGGCGTATCGTCATGCGTGACAGCTGGCGCGGGCGCCGGTTCAGGTTGATGCTGTTGCGGGACCGGCTCGGATAACGCAGGCTGCGGCGCAGGTTCATCTTCAGCAGTGAAAAAGCCGTCCTCCTCCTCTTCAACGAAGTCGGATTCGTGGACCGTCGCCTCTT
>JAUIEG010000785.1 GCA_030428745.1 Alphaproteobacteria bacterium | reverse complement strand
CATTGGCGACGCCGCGCCCGAAAAAATTATAGTCGAATAACTGCCCGCCCTCGATCTTGTGGCGCACCCGCCGGAGCAGCTTTTCTGCGCCATTGAGCCGGGGCAATCTCACGGGGAATGTCCGGGAATCCTCAACATCGCCGATCGACCACATAGGAATCACGACGCATTCGTGGCCCTTGCGCTCCAGCGCACGGCTCATGATGTCGACATAGGTGGCAATGCCGTTTTGCGCCATGGAGGGCGGCCAGAGGGGCGTCAGAAAGGCGATTCGCATGAGCCGGAGCGCTGAGGTTGAAAGAACGGTAACACACTAACCACGGACTTTGGCCGCCATTGCGAAAGGAATGGTTAACAGCCAGTTTCCCCAGCTGCTGAGGCGATGGATTAGGGAGCTGTGTGACGCTCGTCAACCATCTGAAAAAGAAGGAAATTATTTCCCGCCACCCCGCCTTGCCCCATCCGGTCAGAAGCGCGCCTCAAAAAAAAACCCTTCGACCGCGCCGGGGTTTCTTCCCGCTTGACCAAATCTGGCGAGCTGCCGGTCAACCGCCAGGTAGCGCCACCCCTGAAATTTCCCCACTGGCATCCACTCGCCGCGTTTTTCAATCCAGTCGTCTAATGACCGCTTTCAACGGACAGCGTTCGCTGAGAGGGTGGTTACGAACGTAACAGTAAGCAGGGCGCTTCATGAACCGTGGCGACGACCTTATCCTGATTGGCGGCGCGCCGCGGTCAGGCACAACGCTTTTGCGCGCCATCATCGGCGCCAGCAGCAATATTTTCTGTGGCCCCGAATTAAGGACCATCCCGTCTCTGTGCACGCTTTGCGACAACATCACCGATGCGTCGGGCCCTGCGCTATCAAGGGCTTACGGCGTTGACAAGAACCGCATCGATGCGGCCGCCGCCGGCGCCATCGCCGCCTTTCTGGCCCCGGCGAAGAAAGCATCGGGCGCGGCCCGTGCGGCGGAGAAAACCCCCACGAATATTCTGCACTTTCCGACCCTGCGTCGTCTGTTTCCGGACGCCTATCTGATCAGCATTGTGCGCGACGGCCGCGACGTCGTTTCGTCGCTCCTGCAGATGACATGGCGTGACGCCCGCACCGGCGAGCCCATGGCGGTCACCAAATCACCGCAAATGGCGGCCAACCTTTGGGCCGCGAGCGTCGCCAATGACCAGGCCATGGCCGGCGACAAGCGCTTCTTTTCACTGCGCTATGAAGATCTGGTGCACTCACCGGCTGAGGAAATCACCAAGCTTTTCGATTTTCTGGGTGAGCCGACGCCGAACCTAGCGCTTTATCACGACCATGTTTTCGACGTCCTTGAAGGTGAAAACGAAGCCAGCGCCGCGCGGGTCGCTGAACCGATCGACACCACCGCCATAGGCCGCTGGCGCAGGGATCTCGCTCCCGGCCAGCTCGCCAGCGTCAACGCAACGGCCGGTCCCTGGCTTGAACGTTACGGTTATGTCTGAACCGTCAGGCCGCCGCAGCGAGGAAGGGAACACCAAACCACTCGGCGCCGGGCTTGTGTTCGCCGGCGGTTGTCCGCGCAGCGGTCTTACCCTGTTGCGCAAAGTCATCGCCCGCCACCCCCGCGTTCTCGCCGGCCCCGACACCGGCGCCGCGCCGTCAATCGGCCTTCAATGGCGCAACTACGCACAGTCTCTAGGCGGACTGCATGAGAAATATTTCGACCTGGAACCGGATTATGTGGCCGAAACCAT
>JAUIEG010000784.1 GCA_030428745.1 Alphaproteobacteria bacterium | reverse complement strand
AAAGCTTCTTGCCTTCGAGATAAGGCGCGCTCAATTTCTCCAACGGGGTTTCGATATCGATCTTGCCAAGCGCCAGATCCTTCGTCACCTCACAGCCAAGAATGACGGCGACTTCCCGCAAGACCTGGCGAAACTGCGCCGTGGACGTTTCCTGATCGCGAAGAATCGTCAGCTTATGCTGGATCAGCGGGTGATCGACCACGGTGAGATTGTCGTGCATGGGCCCTCGATTGTCTTGGCGGCGTCTGGTTTTTCTACGTTCCGGCCTTTATCAATCATGGGGCTGATCTTGTCCATCAGGAGAACCATGATGCTAAATGACTGGGACAATGAGTTCACCGAGCGGGCCTATGCCGAGGCAAAAAAAAGCTATGACGAGGGTGGCCTTCCCATTGGCTCGGTGCTGGCGAGGGGTTCGGAGCTGATCGCCGCCGGCCATAATCAGCGGGTGCAGCAAGGCGACCCGATCGCTCATGGGGAAATGGATTGCTTGCGCAAAGCGGGCCGCCAGAAAACCTACCGCGCCCTGACGCTCTATACCTCTCTATCGCCCTGCATGATGTGTTCCGGCACGATTGTTCAGTTCAAAATCCCCCGCGTTGTTATCAACGACACGAAGAATTTCGGCGGCAATGAAGAGTTTTTACGCTCACGCGGCGTCGAGGTGATCGACGTCGCTCATCCGGCTTCGCTCGAGCTGATGGCGCGCTTCATCCGCGAAAAGCCGGAGTTATGGAACGAGGATATTATGGAGTGAATTGGGCTTAGCCAATCAACTCCACCACAGCATCGGTAAACGACGCCGTGTTATCTCCACCGCCGATGTCGCCGGTGCCGCGGCCGGCGGCGAGCGCCTTGGACACCGCCTCTTCAATAGCGTCCGCGGCACCGCCTTCATTCAGGCTATAACGCAGCAACATCGCCGCACTCATGATTGCGCCGACCGGGTTGGCTTTGCCTTGCCCGGCGATATCCGGCGCCGAGCCATGGATCGGTTCGTAAAGCCCGCGCGTCCCATCACCTAATGACGCCGACGGCGCAAGACCTATGGAACCAGACAGCACTGACGCTTCATCACTCAAAATATCGCCGAAGAGGTTTTCCGTGAGAATTACGTCATACTCCGCCGGCGCCTGAATGAGCTTCATGGCCATGGCGTCAACCAGCATGTGAGACAGCTCCACATCCTTGTATTCCGCGTCGCGCAATTCCTCGACGGCGTTGCGCCATAAGCGGCTGGTGGCGAGCACATTCGCCTTGTCGACTGAAGTGACATGGCCCTTGCGTTTACGCGCCGCCTCGAAAGCAATGCGCGCAACGCGCGTCACCTCTTCCTTCGTGTAAAGGCATTCATCCGTGGCGCGGGTCTCGCCTTCCGTACGGTCGCCGAAATACATCCCGCCCGTGAGCTCCCGCACGATCAGCATATCGACGCCTTTGATGCGATCCTCGCGCAATGGCGACAAATGCTCCATGCCGGCGGCGACGCTGACGGGCCGAAGATTGGCGTAAACGCCAAGCGCCTTGCGCATCTCAAGAAGACCCGCCTCTGGCCGCCGCTTCGCCTTGTCCCATTTGGGCCCGCCAATGGCGCCAAGAAAAATAGCGTCGGCGGCAAGACATGTTTCTTTCGTTTCCGGCGGAAACGGATCTCCGCAAGCGTCAATCGCGGCGCCGCCGAAAAAACAGTCCTTGAACTCCAGCGTCAGGGAGAATTTTGTCGCCGCCGCTTCGAG
>JAUIEG010000783.1 GCA_030428745.1 Alphaproteobacteria bacterium | reverse complement strand
CTTCGGAAAGCCTTGCGACTTCCGCCGCGCAATCCCAGATGTCGCGCGCTTCGGCGTGGCGGACCACCGGCACCATCAACCCGTTCGGGGTCTGCGCCGCGACGCCGATATGCACGCCGCCATGTTGATGGATAACATTCGCCTCATCGTCATAGATCGCATTGACCTGCGGCTGCTCGCCAATCGCTTTCACCATGGCCCGCATCAGAAACGGCAGCAGGGTAAGCTTGGCGCGCCCTTCCTTGCGCGACGCGTTGAGTTCGGCGCGCAGATCCTCCAGCGCCGTCACGTCCACTTCGTCCACATAGGTGATGGGAACAATGCGGTTGTTCGCGGCTTCCATCTTTTCTGCAATCTTTCTGCGCAGACCGATCACGGGCACATCCGTGACTTTCATATTGCGCGCATAACCGCCGCTGCGCGCCGTTGCGATCTCGCCATCGCTTGCAAAGAACGCGTCAAGATCCTCATGGGTGATGCGGCCCGCCGGGCCCGTTCCCGGCACACGGCGCAAATCGACGCCGGCGTCGGCTGCGCGCTTCCTCACTGCCGGCGAGGCGAGCGGTTTTTCGCCTTCGGTTCGCGGCATGGCCGAGAGCGGTTTTGACGCCGAGCCAGCAGCGCCGTCCTGACCATTTGGCGCCGCGCCGTTCGGTTTCGGTTTTTCCGCTTTCGGCGCAGGCTTGCCAGAAGACTCTTTGGCCGGTTTCGCTTCCGCCTTCGGTTCGTCTTTCTTTGCCGGCGCCGCCGCAGCGGGGGTCTCGCCCGGCTTCACATTGCCGGCGCCGTCCACCTCAAGGCGCACCAGCGGTGAGCCCACGGCCAGCACTTCGCCGATCTCGCCGCCGCGCCAGACGATCTTGCCTTCGACCGGCGACGGGATCTCCACCGTCGCCTTGTCAGTCATGACCGAAGCGATGACTTCGTCCTCGCGCACATTGGCGCCGAGATCGACCAGCCATTCCACAAGTTCGGCTTCGGCGACGCCCTCGCCCACATCGGGTAGCTTGATGACATGTTCGCCCATCAGGCGGCCTCCATCACTTTTTTGAATGCATCGCCCACACGTTTCGGTCCCGGGAAGTAATCCCACTCATGGGCGTGCGGATAAGGAAGGTCATAACCGGTGACGCGAATCACCGGCGCCTCAAGATGATAAAAACAATTCTCCGCAACAATCGCCGCCAGCTCCGCGCCATAGCCGCAAGTGCGCGTCGCCTCATGCACAATGACGCAGCGGCCGGTTTTCTTCACCGACGCTTCGATCGCTTCCATGTCGAGCGGCAGGAGCGTGCGCAAATCGATGATCTCCGCGTCAACGCCGGTTTCTTCCGCCGCGGCTTCAGCGACATAGACCATGGTGCCGTAGACAAGGACCGTAACCTCAGCGCCCTCGCGCCGGATCGCCGCCTTGCCAAGCGGCAGGGTGTAGTAATCGTCAGGAACGTCGCCAAGCTCATGCTTCGACCAGGGCGTCACCGGGCGATCATGATGGCCGTCAAAGGGGCCATTATAAAGCCGCTTTGGCTCCAGGAACATCACCGGATCGTCGTCTTCAATCGACGCAATCAAGAGCCCCTTGGCGTCATAGGGGTTCGACGGAATAACCGTCTTAATGCCGGAAATATGTGCGAACAGCGCTTCAGGGCTTTGGCTGTGCGTCTGCCCGCCAAAAATGCCGCCGCCCGTCGGCATTCTGACAACCATGGGCACGGTGAAGTCATTATTCGAACGATAGCGGA
>JAUIEG010000782.1 GCA_030428745.1 Alphaproteobacteria bacterium | reverse complement strand
ATCGCGGTCGAGAACCCGTTTCCATTCCCGCTTTTGCGGGTCCCAGTTATCAGCGTCAGCATGGGGTTTGTATTCCCCGCCATCGCGATAGCGCAAAATCTCAGGTAGTTCGAACCAGTCAATGCCAACCTTGAAATGATGGCCGACCACATTGCCAAAGACATGTTTCACAATGCCTGTGATGTCGGCGGAAAGCGTACGGATGTCGATGAATTCTGACGTGCGCGTTTCAGAGCGCTGGGGCGACAGCTCACCCCCGTCCGCTACTGTATGCTGTTCGCCAAGCTGGCTCTCGCACTCCGCCACAATAGCGTCGCAGATCTGGGGCGTGAGAAAATTCTGCACCATCAAAAATCCGGGCGGCACTCCGCCAGCGGTAATGATGACGCCACCCGGCTGATCCGAAACAATTTCGGCCCAGCGATCGGGGCTCAGCGGGCCCCCTTCAATATAACCGCGGTCATTATACATATTTGTGATCCTGTTTCGTTTCTTGTTTTTTCCGTTGCGGGTTCAGATACCCAATTCAGATTTTTGGGGCGAGAAGCCAGCGGATGGCGATCGCGGTTTTTTCGATCTTTGAGAGCCCCACGCGCGCCTGTCCGTTGGCCCAGCCACGGGCCGTCATCTTGTCGAGATAGCGCTCATAAACGCCCATCATCAAGAGCGCCGGCCGCAAAACCCGCCAATCCAGATATTTCAGGGCGGCGCGCGAGGCGGCGAATTTCTCCCGCGCCATTGCGGCGATTTCTGCGCGTACGGCCGGCAGCCCCGGTGACGTTGTAATCCCGATGGGCGACAGCGGGCAGCCATGTTTTTCAAGAAGCTCGCGCGGCAGATATAGGCGGCCTTCTTCGGCGTCCTGCTCAATGTCCCGCAGGATATTGGTCAGTTGCAACGCATCGCCGAGAGAAATAGCGAAGTCATCGGAGGCCTTGACTTTGGGCGCGCCGAAGACCGGCATGGAAAGCTGTCCGGCGGCGCCCGCGACGCGACGCGTGTAGGCAGCGAGTTCGGTAAGCGTTGGCGCGATGACGGGCCCCTTCGCATCCATCTCCATCCCCTCGATCATCAGGATGAATTCTTCTTTCGGCAGATCGAAAGCGCGCACCGGCGTGAGCAGCGCAACGCCAGTGGGCGTTTGCGGCGCTCCGTCATAAAGACGGTCAATCTCTTCGCGCCATTCGTCCAGCGCCTTCAGCTTTTCTTCACGGGTTCCGCCTTCATCGGCAATGTCGTCCACCTCGCGGCAGAAGGCGTAGACCGCATACATGCCGTCGCGGCGCGCTTTCGACAGAATGCGCATGCCTGGCCCGAAAGACGTTTTCGACCGCTTTACGGTTTCCTCCGCATGTCGGCGCGCATCTTCCGGAGAAATGGCGGTGGCCAGCATCAGTCCGCGCCTCTGCCAGCTTGAAAGAATCCGGAAGCCGCGCCCAAAAGCCCGGCGGCGGCGAAATCAAGCTTGTTTAGCGCCACCCGGCTCGCCAAGGGATCCCCCTTGCGCAAAAGCGTAATAAGCCGGTCTGCAAGCCGAACGATGATGGCGGATTCCATAGCGAGATGTTTTGAGCTGAGCGCCGCGGGCAGCTTGCGCGCATCGGTCATCAACTCTTCGCAGCCATCCAGCATGCGGTCGATCACCTTGCGGAATCCCGGCGCAACAGCGGCGCGCTCGACAACGGTGAAATCTTCGCCTTCTTCGGCGAGCCAGTCGCCGATGATGTAGATACGGTCGAGCTC
>JAUIEG010000781.1 GCA_030428745.1 Alphaproteobacteria bacterium | reverse complement strand
GCGAGGCGGGTGCGCATCTGCTGCATGGCGGCGACCGTTCCCGGGCGGCGGAATGGTCGATCATCGCGGCCTTTCCGGCGACAGTCATTCGCACGGAAAAAGACGGCGGTGACCCATTTTCCAAGCTGGACGACATCTTGCGCGCGCGCGCGCAACCACGCCTCGATGAAGCGGCGGATCTGCCTTTTATATCCGGCGCGATTGGCTTTTTGGGCTATGAGGCGGCGCGGTTCTTCGAGTCCTGCCTTGATCTGCCGCCATCGCCCTTTGCATTCCCTGACATGGCGCTTGGACTTTACGATGCGGCGGCGCTTTTTTCCCGCGTGAAACGCAAGGCGTTTATTGTCGGCCGCGATGAAGCGGCGTGCCGGCGATTACGCGGCGCATTGGGGACGGACGACTTGCCCGCGCCTGCTGCGGCGCAGTTCGGCGACTTGTCTTCGAATTTCACCGCGGCGGAATATCGTGAAGCTGTCTCATCGGCGATCGAAAACATTCTCGACGGCGATTATTATCAGGCGAATTTATCTCATCAACTTGCGGCAAGCGCATTGGGCGAGGTGGCGCCGTTTGATCTTTTTCGTCGCCTCGCCGAAGGCAGCGATGCGTTTCATGGCGCGTTTCTTCAATATGAAGGCGGGGCTGTTTTATCGAACTCGCCGGAGCGGTTTTTCCGGGTGGAGCCAGGTGGTTTTGGGCGGCGGCGCATCATCGCCGAGCCGATCAAAGGAACGCGGCCGCGAGGGCGCACGCCTGACGAGGATGCAAGGCTCGCCCGTGAGCTTCTGTCAGATCCCAAGGACCGGGCCGAAAACATCATGATCGCCGATCTGTTGCGTAACGATTTGTCCCGCATCTGCCGCGACGGGACGATCAGCGAGGACGCGGTCTGTGCGCTTATGAGCCTCGCCAATGTGCATCATCTGGTGTCGCGCATCAGCGGCGTTCTGAGGGAAGAGGTCAGCGCCGCCGATATTTTTGCAGCGCTTTTTCCCTGCGGCTCCATCACCGGCGCGCCCAAGATCGAAGCCATGAACGCCATCGCCCGTATCGAAAAGCGCGGGCGGGGCCCTTATTGCGGCGCCATCGGCTATATTGACGATAGCGGCGCGATGGATTTCGCCGTGGCGATCCGCACCCTGATGGTTGAAGGCAAGCGCGTTACAATGCCTGTTGGCGGCGGCGTTACGCTGCGTTCCAAGCCCCAGGATGAATATGAAGAGACGATCGTCAAGGCGCGCGGCGCCCTTGCCGCCCTCGGCCGAAACGAGATGAAGGCGGATACGTCATGATCCTCGTCATCGACAATTACGATTCCTTTGTGAACAATCTCGCGCGCTATATCCGCGAAGAGGGGCGCGAGACATGTGTTGTCCGCAATGACGCCGTTAGCGTCGACGACTGTCTCGCCATGAAGCCGGCGGGCGTCGTCATCTCGCCGGGGCCGAAAACACCTGCGGACGCAGGCGTTTCCATGGCGCTATTGCGCGCGCTTGATGACGCCACCCCCATGCTGGGCGTCTGTCTTGGCCATCAGTGTCTGGTCGAGGTTTTTGGCGGCGTCACCCGCCGGGCGCGCTCGCCCCTGCATGGAGAGGCAAGTGAAATCCGCCATGACGGAAGCGGCGTTTTCGCCGGGGCCCCGTCGCCGATGATGGCCGGGCGCTATCACTCCCTGATTTCGGTCCCGGCCAGGGGCGCGCCTCTGCGGGAGACGGCGTGGAGCGCCGATGGTGAGCTGATGGG
>JAUIEG010000780.1 GCA_030428745.1 Alphaproteobacteria bacterium | reverse complement strand
TGACCGCTTCACCGGCAAGAAATACCGTCATGGCTGGATGCTGGTGGTGGATATGGAGCAGCCCTGCGAGTTGAAAGGCGGCAGTGCTGGCGGATTCCTGATGAACACGCTTGGCAAAGTGGATCACGAAACAGGCGAAGAGCAGAAATGGTGGGCGGGGCCTGTCTCAACCTTGCAGGAGCCCTGTTTCGTTCCGCGCTCGAAAGACGCGCCGGAAGGCGATGGCTGGATTGTCATGGTCTGCAACCGTCTCCAAGAGCATCGCAGCGATCTCCTGGTCTTCGATGCGCTTGATATCAAGAAAGGCCCAATCGCCACCGTGAAAATCCCGATCCGCCTTCGTTTCGGCCTTCATGGCAATTGGGCGAATGCCGACGATATCGGCATGGCGGCCTGAGAAATATGATCAAACCGGACCTTGAATTCGTTTACGAAGCGGGTGGCGATCTGGGTGAGCCGATTCCTATCGGTGATACGCCGTATGGAACGCGCCGGATCATTCCAATTTTTTCAGGACCGGTTGAGGGGCCGAAGATCAAAGGCGAGCTTCTCGGCAACGCCGCCGACTGGCAGTTGACGCGCCATGACGGCGTGACCGTCGCCGATGCGATTTACGCCATGAAGACCGATGACGGCGTCGTCATCCAGATTCGCAATCGCGGTCTGCGCCACGGGCCTCCGGAAGTGATGAAGCGCCTGATGGCGGGTGAGGAAGTCGATCCAGCGGAATATTATTTCCGCACGATCCCCGAATTTATTGCGCCGACGGGAAAGTATGACTGGCTCAACAAATCGGTGTTTGTATGCGCGGGCGCGCGATACAAGCTCGGCATCAAGCTTTGGGTGTGGCGAGTGGTCTAAACCGGTTCGCCTGCGGTTTTTGCGCGCTCCAAAAGAATGGCTTCATCCTTCGGCATGCGGCGGATGAGAAGCACAATCAGCAGCACAATGACTGGCGCCACCCAGTAAAGGTTTAGAATGGCCTCGCCAAGATTGCCGCCATTGACATCGCTCATCATGCCGACTGCGTAGGGGCCGAGTCCCATGCCCGTGATCGTCATCATCAGGATGTAATAGCTCATGACCATGCCGCGCATGCGCGGGAGCACCATGTCAATGAGCGACGCATAAATCGGGGGCAACCACATGGTGAGCACAAGCGAATATACGATAAACCAGACGTAAAATCCGCTTATCGTTTCGGCCTTGAAGACGCCGATGGCGAGGAATGGAGAGACGCCGAGAGCCAGAAGGGTGACATAGATGCGTCCGCCCCTGAAGCGCTGGTGCGCCCAGTCGGACACAGGGCCGGCGATCAGGGGGCCGATAATACCTAAGATCGTGATGATGGGTCCAAAAGTGGCGCCGATCTCCGCTGCGGAACGATTAAAATGTTGGATTCCATAAACGGCCGCCCATGACATGACGCCATAATTCAACACGGACTGAAGCGCAGCGATGCCGATGAGTAGCGCCAGCGAAGGCTGTTTGACGATAACGGCGAATGCAGGCTTGTCGCGTAAATAAAGAGACTGCATCCAGCAGACGACAATATAAGCGCCGACGCCGGTTATCGCCCATTGTAATGCATTGCCGGTTAGTTCAAGAGCGCCGAGTCTCAGCGCGATGGGATTTACGGGGCGAAGACCGTTTGTCCATTGCGTCATGAAGATGCTGAGCGTGATGATTGCGATCGCGGCAGAGATGTTGATAGCCCATAATTTCGGCTTTGCTTTGCGTCGCACAAATTCA
>JAUIEG010000067.1 GCA_030428745.1 Alphaproteobacteria bacterium | reverse complement strand
TGATTCCTTGCGCGGCGGCTGGCGCCTGCCGTCCTGTGAGCCGCTCACGTAAGAGAAGCGCCGCCACATCCGCCATGGGCATGGCGTCGGTTGCGGACTGGCGGTCATAGCCTTTATCGGTGATGACCTTTTCCAAGGATGCGGCGAGATTGTCCCCGACGCCTTTCAGCGCCATAGCGCCGATAGCTTCGCAGCGCGCGTTTTCGAGAGCGGCGAAAACGGCGCGCGCCTCAGCGCCCTTGGGGGCAAGGCGGGCATGTGCGGCGCTGTCATGGTGGGCGAGGCGCAGGGCGGCGGCGTCGCTTTCGCCGCGGGCGATGGCGGCCGATGCAGGGTCAAGCACACGCGCCGGGAGTGGGATTCGCGCAGATTTCCCCTGAACGGCGGCGTGTTCCCCGCCAAAGGAGACTTCGACGTCCCGCTGGGCCGATAATGCACGCGTCGCGTGCAATAATGCGCGCTTGAAGGATTCGCGGATTTGTTCCTTGTCCTGCATGGAGCTGGTTATAGGGCGCTCGGCGTCAAAGCCCAAGAGGTTCAAACACGAAAGGAAATGAAGCCCTTAAGATGCAATTTTCGCCTGCTGGTTCGCCAGCGGTAAGCGCAAGCGGAAATGGCAGCCCTGACCCGGTTCTGATTCCACCCAGAATTCCCCGCTCATCCGGGCCAGGGATTTGCGGCAGATGGCGAGCCCGAGCCCCGAACCAGCGGCGTCATCATCTGTCCGCAGGCGCTCAAGGGACGTAAACAGGTGGTCGATCTGTTCCTGCGACATGCCGGGGCCGTTGTCCTTGACGCCGAAAACTGCGGCGCCGTCCTCAATGATACAGGTGAATTCGGCATGGGCCCGGACGCCAGGCATTGAATGTTTCCATGCATTCTCGATGAGATTTTTGAAAACATGGGTCAGGCTTTTCGGGTCCGCGACGACTTCAGGAGACCCTGTAAAGCGAAAATCAAGCCGGCAGTCCGCTTCGCTGAGGTGGGCGAGAGCGATCGCCGCTTCGATACAATCACGGGCGGCCACTGGCTGAAGTGAGATTTCGCCGATGGGAAGGCGCGACATGTAAAGCACATCTTTAATGAGTGCGCCCATTTTCTTCGCCGCCAGCGTGACCGCCGCAAGGTCGGTGCGTGTCTTGGCGGAAGCCTGAATTTCGGGCGACTTTATGAGCGACTCTGACGTCATAATGATACGATTCAGAGGGGCTTGAAGATCGAGTGAAGCGACGCGCGCGAACTGGTCGATTTCACGATTCTGTGATCGTATCTCTTCTCCTTGAATCCGTTCTTTCGTTACATCCCGCATGGTGGCGACTGCGCCGATCAGCTCTTTTCGAGCGTTATAAAGCGGCGTTGCATTCACTATCATATATCTGATGTCGCGACCGGGAACAGCAACCGCCATCTCGCGTACGGAGACCTTTTTGCCCTGAATTGCACAAAAGAGCGGTACATTTTCAAATTTCATCGGGGTGACGCCATCGGCCTCAAACAGACTATAGGTCGAAGGCCAGTCCCGTGAATCCAACGGTTGTGCGTCTATGCCGTGAATCTCTCGTGCAGCGCGGTTGAAGATTGATAATTTGCCGTTGGCGTCCGCCGCGACAATAGCATCATGGGCGGCGTCCATGACTGTTGATAGAAACTCCTGGCTTTCTTCGAGTGCTGCGGCTTTTTCCTCGAGTTCCGATTTTGCGCTTTCAGAGTCTTTCACAGCTTTGAGGATGAGGCTTTCATATATGAAAGCATAAGAGGTGACGCCAATGGCTAACAACACGCTTGCGGAGGAAAGCAATATGCGAAGCTCTTCCGCGGAATGCCCCGAATGCTGCGCGAAGCCAGTCTGCGCAGCGTAAGTGCAAAAGACGATAGCGCCAATACTGACACATAAAGAGATAAGGCCGGCGGTGCGCCCGAGGAGCACGGTCGCTATAATTGGCAGAAATGGCGCGTAGTTGAGTGTAGGCGCGGGGGCGCCGCCCTGCATCAAGGCTGCATAGATAGAACCGGTGTATGCGGTCGTGATCAGTAGAACTGATGCGATTTTCAGCTGTCTGGTGAGCCGGTAAAAAACGACGATTCCAGCAAAACAAACCAGAGCAACTAGTCCTGCGACCCGTGGGGCTGTCATGCCGGGAACCGCGCCCTGCATTGCAATGGTCTGCAAGAGGACGACAAAGACAAAGACCAGCGTCACCAGATAAAAGACGGTCTCGCGATTACCGTCTAAAACAGGTGATGCGTGTGTGGGGGATTTGCCCGTTACCACGTTTTTGCTCTTGATGCTGACCATACAACTGATGGTAGCATCTTCGCATATGGTTAATTTATAATAGCCGCATTATGTATTGAGGAATGAATTACACTCTTTCGTAATGCGTGACTTAACAATTGCTTAATCTACAAGCTCTTAGAGCGCACCGTGTTCGAAGTGGTCTCGCGGTCTTGTTTTCTGGATGTCGCCAGAACCGGTCAGGGACTCGGCATCAACACACACTCAAAATGCCGTTTGCACTTAATGAGATACAGAGGTCAGCGCCTTTTCAATTCCCTGTCATAAGCAAGGAAGCCCTCCTCGAGCTGTTTAATTTCCGGAGAAGTGCAATCGTATTTGTTCATGAGCCTTTCCGTATCATGACGCAGACGAGACATTTTGGCGTCATTGAGGAAGAGATCGAGCAGCCGCGCCTGCGCCGTACCGGTCGCAGCGCCGAACAGAGTGTTGAAGTGACCTGAAAATTCGGGATTCACGCGATAATAATCGCGGTCTGTCCAGCCCTCGCGGCGGCTTATCTCGTTTCCGAAACCATCCGTGGTCACATAGTCTGTGCGCCTGGAAATTTCGATCGTTGCGGCGCCCGGTTTCAGGCACTTCTCGTATACGTCCTGATATTCGACGAGATAGGTCCCGAATACAGCGTAAAGCGCTGAAAGATTCTGGACCCAGTGCGCGATGTCAGATTCAACTCTTCCTGCCGTTTGCCCGCTAAGGGCGTTAATCAGAGGGCCAAGCTCGATGACCTGTTGCGCGCCAAATGACATCAGAGGACGAATGCCCGAGACATAGTCGCGATCAAGTGCGCGCAAAGTCGCAAAGTCCTGATTGTACAAGGCGTTGAAATAGTCACCGCCGGCAATGCCCGTAAAAGGACTTGTTCCCGCAATGCCTTTGTCAATCGCTGCGACTACCTGACGGAGCGCTGGCGCTTCAAGATCGTCGCCGACAAAGTACTTTGTCTCTATTGCACGTATTGCCGGCGCCATGTTGACGCTCTCGATTTCCGTTCGAATAGCGCGAACGTTTTTTTTCTGAAGTGCGCGCCGCGCCTTATCGCGTTGCTTTTGGTTGTTTTGAAATGGCGCGAGGTTTAAAAGTCCGGCATAGTTTTGAGCAAGATGGTTTTCGAAGGCTACAAGTTCAGCGAGGCCATCCGTTCCGCGCGCCTTTTTAGAGATATTCTGAAAAGCCTGAACCTCTGACTTCGCGTATATTGCAGCAAGTTCCTTTGTTTTTCTGGTGAAGACGGATGCTGCTTTCTGGCAGGCCGACTGGGTTGCCGCGGGGCATGAGGCGCTGCTGGCCTCGAACTGAGTAGTCCAGGAATGCATGTAAACGGCGTCCTGTACCGTATCGGCCTTGTCAGCAAAGCTTTGCGCTGCGTCGGCGAGATAATAATCCAGCCCCGTAGCGACGACGTTCATGTCGATGTCGCCACGGCTTTGCGCTTCCAACCGCATATTGACCAGAGTTTTAAAGTTTTCTTTCTGGTCCTCTATGCGTTGCGCAAAATTGTCAGTGGATTTTGATTTTTTTGCCTTTTCCACCAGCGCGGCGAGGAGCTTATCGAATTCAGACACTTTTGGGTTTTCGCGTATGCCAGTCCGGGCCGGCGCTGCGCGCACGGCGACTGCTGTTGAATAATCATAATAGACGCCGCGCTCTATCTCGCCACCGACCCATGAAATCCAGTCATCAAGAGCTGAATCTTTCAGATAGCTCTGATTGGCGGCGTCATATTCCTTGTAATTACGAAGCGTTGCTCCAATACGCAGGACTTCTATATTTTTTGTGTGATCATCAGTCTCGGCGCAGGAGCCTGAGATGAGCGCGCTCGCAGAGAGAAGGTTTTCTGCATTCATATCGCGAAAAGGCTCGCCAAAGGCCGGTTCAAAAATTTGAGCATCAAAAGCGTTCGCGCCGGCGCTAATCTGCTCTATCCACTTGCGGTATTTCGGTGGGCATTTTTTTCCTTGCGTGACAGGGCGCCGGTCAGCGCGGATGAGTGCAGAATTTTCTTTATATGTGCGTATTTTTTTCACCGCTTCATTACGAGCGGCGATACCGCCGCATTGGCGCTGAGATCTGGCGGCGCTTGTTTCAGCGACGTTTACGATTGCCAAGTCGCCTTTCGAGGGAGCAAGCAGAAATTCAATGAATATCCCACGCTCACGGCGTGGGTCAGCTCCAGTTTCCGGTTCGGAGCGAAAGGTGAAGCTTTGCACGCTGGGGGAATATTCCCCGGCGCCTTTGCGCTCCCGATGATCGACATAAAAAGGCGTTGTGCGCCTTTCATCACCTATGGCGCTGTCTATCGTTGCAACACCTTCTACAGATAACTCCGTTTGGTCGAGGTCGATGGAAATCGGATATACGCCGGAGGGACAAAACAAAACACCTTCCCACGAACCTGAAACTTGTAAGGGCTTGGCCGGTTTAGCTCCCTGGAGAGAGGCATTATAGTTTTCGAAGAATGAGCCTGTTTTGCGTTTGATCGGCGCAGATTTTTCGCCTGTTGCTGCTTCATTTGCGGCTTCACCGCCGCAGCCGCCGGCGCAAAACACTGCAGCAAAAAAAAGCGCGGCAACTCTATAGCTCATTTTATCTTCCCCGGTCGCTGATGAAACCTTAATGTCCGTTGCGCCGCCCGGTCAAACCAGGCCGGGAAAAGAAAAAGCCCCGACGGTGCGGGGCTTTTTCTATTCGTGGTTTTAGTTTACAGGTCTACCATATCTGTACGCGATCTTCCGGGGCCAGATAGAGACCATCTTCCTCGGTGACATTGAACGCTTCGTACCAGGCGTCCATATTCCTGACGACGCCATTGACACGGTACCGTGCAGGGGAGTGGGGGTCGGTCGCCACCTGATTTTTCAGCGCTTCCTCACGGTTGAGACGCTTCCAGACCTGCGCCCAGGCCATGAAAAACCGCTGGTCGCCTGTATAACCTTCGATCACGGGCGCTTCCTGTCCGTTCAACGAAAGTTTATAGGCGTGATAGGCCATGGCGAGGCCGCCCACATCACCGATATTTTCGCCCATAGTGAGTTCCGGATTGACGAAGAAACCCGGCACCGGCTCGTAAGCGGCGTATTGTGCGCCGAGCTTGTCGGTGAGCAGCTGGAAGTTCGCTGCGTCTTCTTCCGTCCACCAATCCCGTAATACACCGTCGCCATCGGACTTGCGGCCCTGATCGTCGAAACCATGCCCGATTTCGTGACCGATCACGGCGCCGATGCCGCCATAGTTCACAGCAGGGTCTGCATTCGGATCGAAGAACGGCGCTTGAAGGATCGCCGCGGGAAACACAATTTCATTGCGCGGCGGCGAGTAATAGGCGTTTACGCGCTGCGGGTTCATGCCCCATTCGGTCTTGTCCACCGGTCCGCCGAGCCGTGAGATCGACCAGTTCCATTCGAATTCGTTGGCGGTCACCGTATTTTCGTAGGCTTCGCCTTCAGTAACGGCCAGATCGGAGTAATCACGCCACTTATCAGGGTAACCGATTTTTGGCGTGAATTTATCAAGCTTGGCGTGGGCTTGCGCCTTGGTGTCGTCGCCCATCCATGGAAGCGTATCGATGCGCGCTGACAGAGCGGTTCTGAGATTGGACACGAGGTCCTGCATTTGCTCTTTGGATGAGGGCGGGAAATACTTCTCCACATAGACTTTGCCTACCGCTTCGCCCATGGCGTTGTTCACTGCGGCGACGCCGCGTTTCCAGCGTTCGCGTTGTTTCGGCGTGCCGCGAATTTCGGTCCCGAAAAACGCAAAGCTTGCTTCGTCAAGCGCAGATGGCAACACCGCCGAGTTGGCGTTGAGGAGTTGGAATTTCATATAGGCCTTCCACGTCTCGACCGGAGTATCGGCGAAGATTTTTGCGAGATTCTGGATCGCGTCATCTTCGCGCACGACAAAGCCGTCGACATCGCCGAGACCGGCGGCCGCGAAGGTTGCATCCCACGGCATTTCCGGGGCGAAGGCTTTCAGTTCTTCACGCGTCTTAAAATTATAGGTGAGATCGCGATTACGGCGCTTGGCGGGCTCCCAATGGGCCTCAGCCATCTTTGTCTCGACATCAAGGATCGCCTGCGCTTTCGCGCCTGCGTTCTCGACGCCGGCGAGGCTGAGAGCTTCCTCAATATAGGTAAGATATTTCGGCCGCTTGTCTGCGAACTTATCGTCGAGATAATAGTCGCGGTTCGGCATGCCAAGACCGGCCTGGGTGAGGTAGACCGCATATTGTTCTGTCTGTTTGGAATCGACGTTGACAAATGCGCCGATGGGCGAATTCGCGCCGATGCGGGGATCGCCAAACAGCGCTGCAATGTCTTCATGGTTCTGCGCTGCGTCGATTTTCGCGAAGTCGTCAGCTACAACGTCAAACCCTTGTGCGTCGATGGCGTCGGTGTTGAGGAAGGCGGCGTAGTAATCTCCGATCTTTTGTTCCAGAGATCCGGCGCGCGCATTGCTTTTGGCGGCGTCTTCGATGATTGCCTTCACACGATCCTCTGACCGTTCAAACAGCACGGTGAAAGAGCCGTAACTGGAAAACTCTTCCGGAATCTCGAAGGTATCGAGCCACTTGCCATTTACATAACGGTAAAAGTCATCGCCCGGATCGACCTCTGGGTCGATATCAGCGAGCTCGATGCCGAAATCTCCAAGCTCCGGTGTCGTCGTGGCGGCGGTTATTTCGGATTTCTCGGTGTCCTGGCCCGAATGCTGGCCTTCATTTTGGCCGCAGGCCGCCAATGCAAATGCAGCGACGCCGCACAATAAAAGTCTTTTCACGGGTGGTCCTCCTCGCGTGAATTCCGGTGATCTTTCAGAGATAGCGTATTACGCCCTGTCGGCCAGTCTCGCCAATTCGTACGAAAGGGCAAGATTGGAGGGATAAAGCGTGCAAAATCAGGGGTGAAGCGTTTATTTCTCAGCCTGTTGAGAGGGTGGAGTTTGCTGCGTTGCAGCGCTTGCCCGCCACCGGCGATTCCGCCATGGTCTCGGCGGGGCGCGGCAAGGCCCCGGCAGCGCGGCGCGGAAGCATTTTATGGATTTGAAGACAGTCATTCGCACAATCCCCGACTATCCGAAAAAGGGGATCATGTTCCGGGACATTACGACCCTCCTGACGGATGCGCGGGGTTTTCGCCGCGCCGTCGATGAACTGGTTCAGCCGCTGGCGGGCCAAAAGATCGACAAGGTCGCGGGGATCGAGGCGCGCGGTTTTATTCTTGGCGGCGCCATCGCCCATCAGCTTTCTGTTGGATTCATACCGATCCGCAAGAAAGGCAAGCTCCCCTACAAGACCATCGCTGAGTCATATGAGTTAGAATATGGCGTTGATGAAGTGGAGATTCATGTCGACGCTGTTGATAAGGGCGATCGTATTTTACTCGTTGACGATCTGATTGCGACGGGCGGCACGGCGGGCGCGGCCATTAAGCTTCTTGAGCGCGCCGGTGGTGAGGTTATGTTATGCTCTTTCGTTGTCGATCTGCCGGATCTCGGCGGCGCCGACAAGTTGCGGGCGTTAGGAAAAAATGTGACGGCGCTTGTGGAGTTTGACGGCGAGTAATCGCCTCAACGCCATCACTATAATAGGAAACGAACAATGGCGCTCTTTCTGCTCGGGCTTATCATCTTTTTTGGCGCGCATTTGTTTTCAAGCCTGATGCGGGGGCCACGCGCGGCGATCATCCGGAAAACAGGCGAGATGCCGTATAAGGGGCTTTACTCCCTGGTTTCGATTGCCGGTTTTGTGCTCATCATCATGGGGTGGAAGACCGCCGATGCGGGCGTCATCTATGCGACTCCTTATTGGCTGCGGCACGTTACTCATTTGTTGATGCTGATTGCCTTCATCTTGCTAGCGGCGGCGTATTTGCCCGCGGGCAAAATCGCAGCGGCAGCGAAACATCCCATGCTGGCGGGCGTTAAAATCTGGGCCTTCGCCCATTTGCTGGTGAATGGCGAAGTGCGTTCGGTCATACTATTTGGAGCGTTTCTCGCCTACGCCGTGATCGATCGGATTGCGGTGAAGAAACGTGGCGAAACGGGCCGCGCTGCAGGACCGGTGATGAACGATGTGATCGCTGTCCTTGTCGGCGGCGTAGCATTCGCCGCCGTCGCCTTTTATGGCCATCAATATATCGCCGGCGTCGCGCTGTTTTAAGGAAAGGGACCGAGATGAGAAAGACTTTGCTCGCCGTCGCTGCAAGTTTGTTTGCCGGAAGCGCTTCGGCCGCGGATTTCGATGAGATCAAGGCGCGTGGGACGTTACGCGTCGCCGTTGCGGCTCTGTCGCCTTTTGTCATCAAGGCTGAGGATGGAACCCTGTCCGGTTTCGAGATCGATTCAACAAAGGCGCTGGGCGAAAAGCTTGGCCTCGATATTGAATATGTGGAGAAGCCTTTCTGCGATCTCGCCGAAGCCGTCCTTTCCGGTGAGGCGGACATAATTGCATCCGGCTATTCAAACATGCCCGAACGGCGCCGGTTACTGGACTTTTCGCTGCCGTATCACGACACGGAATATTTTCTCGTTATGTCTCGCGCCAAGGCGAAAGAGGGCAAGACTCTGCGCGGCATGAACCGCCGGGACATCTCTATCGGCTTTCAACACGGCGGAGTGTCCGGCATGGTCGCCAATGGCGAGTTTCCGGGTTCCGATCTCAAAGGCTATTCGTCTTTCACGCAGATACTGGAAGCGCTCGCCGCTGGCGACGTTGACGGCGCCGTCCTGTTCGAACCATATCTCGATATGGCGAAAGAACTTGACGGGGTGAAGCACGTCATTCCCCACGAATTCGCCCTGACCCGCACGATCGAAGCCTTCGCCACCGATCAGGACTCCGCAGCGCTTCATGAAGCGCTGAACGAATGGGTGATCGAAAAAGATCTCGCCGGTTACTGGGATGAGTTGGAAGAAAAGTGGTTCTCCGACACTTACGCCATCGCGTCAGCGCCGCCGCCTTACGCCTGTCCGGCGGCAACACCGGTGCAGTAAAGACCTACATCGCCTATGCCGGCGCTTCGCCTGCAATCGTTGTGCGGTAAAGCTCGCGGCGATGGCCGTCATAATCATTGAACGCCTGGTGGATCGAGATGCGATTGTCCCATACGGTGAGGGTTTTTGGCGCCCATCT
>JAUIEG010000779.1 GCA_030428745.1 Alphaproteobacteria bacterium | reverse complement strand
GCTGGCGACCCTGCTTTACGCCGTCTCAGCGGTGCTCTCGCGCCGGGCGCCGCCGATCCGGCCGCGTATTTTCGCTTCCGGCATGCTGATTGTCGCGGCGGTCATGGCGGTTCCCGCGCTTTTCTTCACCGATCTCAAACAGGACGAATGGAGCGCCGCCAGCCTGTGGAGCATTGTTTTTCTCGGCGTTTTTCCGACCGGCATTAACGGTGTTCTCATCATCATGCTGATCCGGCGCGCCGGCGCCGGCTTCATGGCGCTGACGAATTACATCACCCCTCTCTGGGCCGTCGCCATGGGCGCCGTCATCTATCATGAACGGCTCGACCTGAACGCACTGATCGCCCTCGCCATTATCCTCGCCGGGCTCGCCGTCAGTCAGCGCTCGCCCTTCAGCAAAAAGAGAACCGGCGCCATTGAAGCCGGCGACGGCCTCGCGGGAGAATTAGAGCCGATGATTGAACGGACAGACCCGAAGGTCAGATAACAATCTCGCCTTTTTGCATGAAAACCGCATCGCCGCCGATGCGGACCGACTGAATAGCGGCTTTTTCGACGGCGACCGTGGCGATAATCCGGCTCGCGCGCCCCATCTCGAAGCCCTGCTCGATCACCCAGCGGTGAACGCCGTCGGAAATCGTCTCGCTGCGGATGATTTGCGCCGGGAACCCCGCCGCAGCGCTGCCCGTCGCGGGATCTTCCAGGATGCCGGCATTGGGTGCGAACATCCGCGCATGATAAGACGCGTCAGCGGCCTCGCCGCCTTCAGCGTAGAGATAAACACCAACAACCTGGTCTAGCTCGAGCGCCTCCCAATGGGCGCTATTCACTTTCGCCCGCTTCACCGCCGCCAGGGACGCTTTGACATAGATAAAATCGACGCCGGCGCCGCAGCGGCGCGGCTTTCCGGCGCCCTGATCGAGCGCATCAACGGGCAGAGAAAGCGCCGCCGCCAGCTTTTCGATAGAAGGCGCGGCGCCAACCTCTTCAGACAGATTCGGATTTTGAAACTCCGCAAAACCGCCCTCCTCCGACGCCTCCACCGTCACCGGAAAAACGCCGGTGTTAAGCTCGAGCCGAATGTCGCCTTTGAGCCCGCGAGCCCGGGCGATGGCGATCGCCGTGCCGACCGTCGGATGGCCTGCAAAGGGCATTTCATACCCGATGGTGAAGATACGCACCCGCGCGGTATTTTCAGGGTTTTCCGGCGGCAGCACAAAAGTCGTTTCAGACAGATTGAACTCACGGGTAACCGTCAGCATTTCATCCGTTGAAAGCCCGCGCGCATCCATCAGCACCGCAAGCTGATTGCCGGTGAATTTCTTGTCCGTGAAGACATCGAGCGTCACAAATTCGTAAGCGGGCATGGGCGACCTCTCTTTCTTCTACGGCCCTATATCAGTGCGGAGGCGCAGGCGATCAAACAAGAATTTATAACTTCAAGAATAGAGCCCCTGTAAAACTACTTGCTCCGATCACCCCGGCGAAGGCCGGGGTCCAATAACGACAAGTAAGAAAGCCGGGGTTCACCCGTCATTATTTTTTAGGCTGGATTCCGGCCTTCGCCGGAATGGTCGGGGGAGATATCCGCTACTCCTCGACTACCCAACCATGGTTGAGCGGCCCGGCGCCGCCGCCAAAGCCCGGCGCGGTCGCAATCGCCTTGTGCACATAATCGACAGCCCGCTTCACCGCCGTTTGCAGCGCCAGGCCTTGCGCGAGACCTGTGGCGATCGCCGACGCCAGCGTGCAGCCT
>JAUIEG010000778.1 GCA_030428745.1 Alphaproteobacteria bacterium | reverse complement strand
CCGCCGCAAGCCCTTCCTCAAGCGCACGGTTGTTCCGATCTCAAAGCATTTCTGGCCGAAAAGCTGGAGGCGCGCCTGGAAGCGCCGGGCCGCCGCGCAAGCAACGGAACAACCGCAAGCGGCGGAATAATCCGGCGACCGGGCGTAATCCTTCCGGTGCAATCCTTATTGAGCGCCTTGCGCCCATATTCCATGAAATCCCGCGGGCACGCGGCAAGGCAGCTTCACACGCGCAACCGGCGGCGCAGAAAAATTGCGCGCATCGATCACATGCGCTTCTGACTTTCCATCCATGTCCGCGGTGAATGTCACCAGCCAGCCATCATCTTCCTCATTCGCGCCGAGGCGAGAGGCGAAGGCCGGCTCCGATCCGAAAACGCCTTTCGGAAAATCATGTCGCTCGCTTTTCCCGGTCTGCAGATCGTATTTCAATAGCGCGGAAAACCGCTGTTCGATGCAGTCATCGAAAATGACATGATAGGAATAACGCGTCTTGCGTCCCGCATAATCGTTATTGATCACCGGAAATTCAGACAGCGCGTCGTCGATCTGTTCCTCGCGGCCTTCTCCGGTTTTCATGTTCATCCGCCAGAGGAATGGCTGCGCGCGCAAGGCCAGCACATCCGCCATCGCCGCATAGGGCCCGTATTTCGGGTCCGGCTTCAAGCCATTCGGGACCATCTTGCAGGCGGCCATGACGACCTCGTCGCCTTCCTCCCAGCTATTGATGACGTGATAGACATAGCAGGTCGGAAACTCGAACCATTTCGGGTCTCCACCCTTTCGGGGCACAACGCCGAACCGCGTCGGCTGGTCCGCCACATGAATTTGCCACAGGCGGTTGCGGATCGCCTGTTCGGAAAAGATCACCGGCAAGTCGTGAAGAATGACGTAATTTTCCGTCAGCCCCATGTCATGCGGCAAGCGCGGGCCCGGCAAGTCAATTTCCTGAAACTGCGTGAGCGCGCCCTGCGCCGATACTGTTCCCGTCCACATTTTCGGCTCGTAAAGCGCATAATCGAAAAAGACGAGCTCGCCGGTTTCTGGATCTGTTTTCGAATGAGCCGAGATGTTGCGCGGCAGCTTGCCGCCGAAATTTTCGACGCCGATTGTTTCCAGCGTTTCCAGATCCACCGCCACCGGCTGCCCGGAGATGTACCACAGCGCCAAGAGCTTTCCGTTGTGGACGATGACATCGGTGTTCGCCGTGTCGCGGTAATTGACCTTCCGGCCCGGCGCGTCACGCGAGGGCTCGAAAATGCCCGGCAAATTGGAAGCGCCGTTTGCTTTCAGGTCTTCGGTCTGAACATAGCGATTGCGGTAACGCGCTTTGCCGTTTTCGAACCAGATCCCGTGGATCATGCCGTCGCCGTCAAACCAGTGATGCATGCCCTTGGGCGGTTCGGCGGGGTTCGGCCCGTTGCGGAAATAGGCGCCGTGAAGCTCGCGCGGAATTTCGCCGATAACCGGCAGATCGTCGGCGGTCACTTCATCCTTCACCGGCGCATAAAGGCCGTGGAGATAGGGGTTTAGACTATTGATGTTGGTCATGGGATAAACATAGCATAACGGCCCGCTTCCGCGACCTTGCGCTGCAGCTCCAAAAACCCCACACCATGGCTCCGAAAGGAATCGTCTTGGCCAAACATTCCGACACCTATGTCTGCCAGTCCTGCGGCGCGGTCTATGGAAAATGGGCCGGGCGCTGCGAGGCGTGCGGGGAATGGAACTCCATTGAACTGGAGGCGTCCGAGGCGG